>NZ_JANFQI010000018.1:0-14684 GCF_024436335.1 Ligilactobacillus sp. MP3 | reverse complement strand
GTTAACGACCAAAAATATAATGCATATAAAAAATAGGACTCTACGAGTCCTAGGCTTAGGCTATCCATCCCCTCACTAAAGTAAGAGGATTTCCGCCAAATCGTCATTAAAAAATATTTCATCTTATTTAACAAGAAACCATATTTATATAACAACATAAAATACACTAAGTTATTTTATTGAACATATATCGTACTTTATCTATCCGACTATTTGGACGACGGGGCTGGCAAACAGGTTCACCGGTAGTAACATGGTACCCTTTTAACTCTGTTAAACAAACACTACGTCCATTTGTAAAGAAAGTTAAATCACTACGATATTCTTGAATACACCGAGCAGGGATTTCTCCACTAAGAATGACCTCATTATTTTTCAATTGAGTGTCTACGATGTTCGCACAATATTTAGGAGCATCGTTGTATGCTCGTGAAAGATATTCCTGTGGCGCATAAATTTTAAAACTAAGATATGGCTCTAACAATTCTGTTCCAGCTTTTTTTAAGACTTGTTCCAATACAATAGGAGCAAGCATCCGAAAATCTGCTGGGGTACTAACAGGGCTATAGTATAAGCCATACTTAAAACAGATTTTACAGTCCGTCACATTCCAACCATACAATCCTTGTTCACAGCCATATCGTATCCCTTCCATAACTGCATTTTGAAACGATTGATTTAAGTATCCAAGAGAAACCGAGCTCTCATACTGTACTCCGCTCCCTAATGGAAGCGGTGCTACAGAAAGACCAATGGAAGCCCAGAAGGGATTCGGTGGCACTTCGATGTGAATGGTATACTCTGCTTTTTTTAACGGTCTTTCCATATAAATGACTGTAGGCTTTTTTATTTTTACCTCCACATGATACTTTTCTTGCAATAGAGCACAAGTCACTTCCATTTGTACTTTCCCTAAGAAAGAAAGTATAATTTCATGTGTCGTAGAATCCACGTAATATCGTAGAAGCGGATCACTATCTGAGATTTCCAAAAGGGCATCAAGCAACATTTCTCTCTGTTCAGGTTTACTCGGTTCAACAGTTGTTTGTAGTAGAGGGTGCGGATTTTCAATCTTTTTTCTCTGTGGCAATAGTTTTGTATCTCCAAGAACACTATTTAACTTCAAAAACTCATTTTGCAAAATAACAATTTCTCCAGAATAAGCTCTATCAATCTTACATAATTCACCATTTATTGAAGTATACATTTCTGTAACTTTTATTTTTTCTTTTTCTGATTCTGATACTCTAACCGAATCTCGTAAATGTAGTACTCCACTATAAAGGCGTATATATGCAAGACGTTGTCTTTTTTTTGTATATTCAATTTTGAAAACATTTCCGCAAAGTTCAGACGGACCTCGATGTGTTGATGAATAAAATTTATTAGTAATAACTTCTATAAGGTTATCAATCCCTATATTGTTTTTTGCACTTCCGTGATAAACAGGGAACAGAGAACAATTCTGAAATCTTATGCTTTCCTCTTGTTCGAGTTCCAATGCTTCTAATGATTTACCGGACATATATTTCTCTAAAAGGTCATCGTTTCCCTCTATTACCGTATCCCATTGTTCAGATTCGGTAAAGTTCGTCACACATATATTAGGATACAGTTCTACCTTCTGTTTGATTACAATTTCGGCAGAAAGTTTCTCTTTAATATCCTGATAAACCGTTGATAAATCAATTCCATTTTGGTCAATCTTATTGATAAAAAAGATTGTGGGAATCCCCATTTTCCTAAGTGCATGAAATAATATACGAGTTTGTGCTTGTACGCCATCTTTTGCAGAAATCAGTAGAATTGCCCCATCTAAAACTGATAATGAACGATATACTTCTGCTAAGAAATCCATATGTCCTGGCGTGTCTATGATGTTCACCTTCGTATTTTCCCACTGAAAAGAGGTTATTCCTGTCTGAATTGTAATTCCTCTCTGACGTTCTAAAAGCGTATTATCCGTCCTCGTTGTACCTTTGTCCACGCTTCCTAATTCTGTAATCGCTCCACTGTTATATAATAAGCTTTCTGTTAAGGTAGTTTTTCCTGCATCAACATGAGCTAAAACTCCAATATTAATAATTTTCATGTGATTTTCCTCCATTCAAAAACCCAAAAGGACATAAAAATCCCAGTGATAAATACTTTTATCACTGGGATTTTTATGCATAACCATAGGTATACAAAGCATACAGATATTCTCTGGATACTTTAGAATCACATGATAAAGGTATTCTTAAACTGGGTACAAAAAACTAAGCCCTCCTAAAAAAGGACATCCAATTATTTGTTCACACTATCAAATTGACAGTTTATTTAAGAATACCTTGCCGCATATTTATTAACTCCTTTTAACATAGATACTTAAATAATAGCACGTAAGAGCATATTTGTAAAGGAATCTCCAATTTTTTATCAAAGAGAGTACGTGATTACAAAATAGCTGTAATAATGTACCAATATTTGTTATTCTATAATCTTCCAATTACTCCCGTTCTTTTCAAGTACCAAATCAAATTGAGATACCTGCGTTGCTTTGGTCTGCTGGTCGATATACTCCACTGTCAGCGATACCGTGACTTGATTATCCTTACGATTGTGAATAGGATTTACCAGTTCTTGAAAGATGTACTCTTTTCCGATTGGTTTTAATATCCCGTCATTCACATAGCAGGAAAGTTCACTGGCTGTCGCTGTAGGATAGAGCTTGAAGAACGTCGTTAAAAACTCATTGATTTCATTGGTTGTAATGGAATCAACCGTCCCCTCACTTTCAATGGCTTTTGGTTTATAACTTGATTTCTTAGGTATGTTGGTAGTTGAATAACAACAAAAAACATTTCTTTAAATGCTTCGCTCATATTAAGTGTGATAAATTTGTCCGCAAGAATCATATGTCCTGTGCTGCTGATAGGTAGCCACTCAGTAATACCCTCAACAATTCCAAGAAAAATAACTTTTAAAATTTCTATAAAATCAAGTACCATTATTTCAAATCCTCCTTTTTAAAATGATGAAAGGTCATAAGAAAACCAACTGCTGATACAAGAATAATAATAGATACAGACAGCAGTGTAGGATAGCCGGTACTCTGAAGTTTACCCTGCACCAAGAAATAGGTGGCTGTCCACGGATACAACGCTCCCCATTCTTGATTTGAAAGTGCGGCACTTCCCATGACAATCACGGCAGAGCCAATCATCGGGGCGACAAATCCTTTTGTTTTCATAGCAACAAACACAAAAGGAGAAACTGTTAAAAACATCAGGATACTGCCAAACAAAAACTTGGGGAGCCATACTATTGCCACTAGTAAGCTATATCCCTCCAATGTAAAGACAGCGTGATATAGCCCACAAGCGATAAATATACCTGCCCATGTTACAAGGGTGAGCATAACAATCCAAAGAAGCAGGGTGCAAAATTTTCCAATTAATAGTTTTGTCCTTGAAATGGGTATGGGCAATATGGTTTTGAGTGTGCTTTCTGTGTACTCTCTGCTAAACAAGTAAGCTGCAATTGCCACATATATCATAATGTTTACCAGCAGCATGATATACAGTACACTGTCGCTGTATATGTCAGACAAGGTAAAGATAATCTCCGGCTTATCAAAATGTGTTTGCAAGGCTTCTATTAACATCAAAAGTGGGGTAGATAATACCCCTGCCACACTAATTAGCACCATTTTTGAACGCTTTAGTTTTAATAATTCACAAGAAATAAGATTAAGCAATACCGCCACCTCCAATCAGTTTAGAAAAGTAGTCCTCTAAGTTTTCCTCACTATCATTTATCCTTGTCACGAGCAGTCCATTTCGTGCAAATTCTCGATTGATTTCTCCAACACTTTGGCTAAAGTCATAAATTCTCACCGTACCGTCCTGCACTGTAAAATCCGTCATGTGGTAGTGGTTTTCTAAAATCTTTCCGGCTATCTCACTGTCAGATAAATCAAATTGAATGTATTTTCGATTCCTTTTGTGAAGCTCGGATATATTCACTTCCTCTACTAAATGCCCCTCGTGCATAACGCCGATAATATCTGCTATCTGTTCAATCTCGCTTAAAACATGGCTTGAGATAAAAATGGTAATGCCATGATTGTGACTAAGTTCAGATAAAAATGAGCGTATTTCAACTATTCCAATGGGGTCAAGTCCGTTAATCGGTTCGTCAAGTATTAAAAGCTCCGGCTCGTGCATAATGGCGGCGGCAATACCAAGCCGTTGCTTCATTCCGAGGGAATAATCGGAAAAGACTTTTCTTTTCTCCTTATGTAGCCCCATAACTTCAAGAGCTTTTTCTACTCCACTTTTAGATACTCCCCCTCGCAGTTTAGCGAGAATTTGCAAATTCTCATACCCTGTTAAATTACTGTAAAATCCCGGTGTTTCGATAATAGAGCCTACTTTGCTATAAAGGGTATGGATATTTTCCTTATAGTTTGTGCCAAACAAGCGTACCGTTCCCTCCGTTGGGAAAGCAAGCTGCAACATCATTTTCATTGTTGTGGTTTTGCCTGCTCCGTTTCTGCCGAGCAAACCATAAATTTTGCCCTTTGGCACATGAAGATTTACCTTATCGACAACGGTGGCTGTTCCGTATCGCTTCGTAAGATTTTCTGTTTCAATGATATAATCCATATTTGATTTTCCTTTCCGTGGGTTGCTGTTCTTGTTTTCGCTGACCACAATCTTATTATCCACGAGTATTGCATAGAAGCTAAGAAATCTACCGTCACAATGCCGACACAATAGATGTCAGCACGAAAAAAGCTCCGACACTTATCGTGTCAGAGCCTATTTTAAAGGGTTTATGGCATTTTACTTTGTTTGGGTTTGCTTTATCCAGACAAATATTTTAGCAACAAATAGCAGAAACATAAGGGCGGTTACATAGGGTTGTCTTGTCGCAGCGAAGAAGCAGATAAAAAGCGTACTCAGCACGAGAGAGCATTTTGTGATTATGTTGCTCCATGATTCCTTTTCAAAACAAACACACATCAGTTTCGCTATCCCAAGTGCAATCAAAACAATAAAAATAATCCAATAGATTGCAAGATATATTGGGGTAGTGTCTGTAAATGAAAGTAGATTGACAGAATAAATATATCCGTCAACAAGGTTACCATACAACGGCAAAAGTATAAAAGTAACCGCCATCATATCTAATATTCCATAAATGAAACTGTAAATTTTTTTCAAGTTGGAACGATTTTCAGTTTCGGCAAGTGTAATCAGTTCTTCGCCCGATAGCAGTTCATCTATGGTCACAGAAAAGAATTTAGAAATACACTTGAGCGACTCAATGTTAGGGTAACCCTTGCCGCTTTCCCATTTTGAAATGGCTGTTCTTGATACATATAATTGCTCCGCAAGTTGTTCCTGCGTTAAGTTCTTTCCAGTCCTAAGCTGTTGTAGCTTTTCATTAAATTCCATGATTCTCCTCCTGTTTGTTCCTTGTTTTCATACGTCCATCAACGGGTTTTTCTGCATCTTTTGGTATCATCCATGCACGACCAAATTTTTCAGTTCCGTCAATGCGATTTTCCTCACATAATTTTTGTATCCGTCTTTCCGATATGCCCCATTTTTCAGAAGCGGCTTTCACAGAAATGTAATCCATAATATCAACTTTCTTTCGCAAAGAGTATCTAATTATTATATACGGAATGACGAATAATAGAAAGTTTCTCTCCACTAATACGAAATTATACACTACTAAACATAAAATCATACTTCGTTCAAATATCATCACCCGAAATGTACAATGATATAGGGTGATATTAAAAAAAATCAAGTCATCTGCATTACGTTGGTGTCTCAATGCTCGGGCTACACTTCTGTTGGAAGTTCCGCTTTCCTGCGCTTGAGCCACCTCCTCCATTTGATGACTTGATTTTTTTGTGTGTCGCAATTACTGATATATTCTCCCTCCTTTCTGACGTTGTTCAAAAACTGTCAACAGATTGAATACACCCAATATAGTGATATAATAATATTTGTAATGTATTCAGAAAATTATAGTCAAAAAAGAAATGGAGAATATTTATGATTTTTGGTTATGCTCGAGTTTCAACTCCCCAACAAAGCCTCGATGAACAAATCGAAAAATTGAGGCGTGCAGGTGCTGAGAAAATCTACTATGAAAAATTTACTGGTCGAACTAATAAACGACCTGAATTTCAAAAATTAAAGAAACGACTGTTACCAGGAGATGAATTAATTGTAACTAGGTTAGATCGTCTCGGACGCAAAACAAGCGAAACAACTAAATTCCTGGATGAATGTTTCAAACGTGATATAACAGTCAATGTTCTTAATATGGGACGTTTAGACGATTCTGCCGGTGGCAAATTGATGCGCAATGTAGTCCTAGCCTTCGCAGAATTTGAGCGTGATATGATTGTTACGAGAACCCAGGAAGGCAAGAAATACGCTAAATTGCATAATAAAAATTATCGTGAAGGACGTCCTAAACGGGTTATAACACCGAAATATAGAATGATATATGAGTATAAGACTTCTGGCCACTCATATACAGAAACTGCTAAGGCATTTGAAATTTCAAAATCCACTATTCAAAGGATAGTAAAGCAAGTGGAAAGTGAAGAACAGTAAAAGGAGTGATAGAATGACAAAACTTGATAAATTAATGGAAGATAATCAATTAACAGCAAGCCCCCTATTTTCAAATCAAGGAATCATGCCTGAATTGATAGATAGAGCCATGAAAGATAGTAATTTGAGTTATACATCTAAGGGGATATTGCTTGATTTAGTTAGATTTAATCAATCTGGAGCTACTAGCAACAAATTTGATCCAGATATACTCTATGCTATTAACAACAGCAAACTTGATGATAAGGAGCTTATAAAAAATGCCCTATCGGAATTGGAGAAGGGCGGCTACTTAACTCCCCTATCTAGTAAGTAACAATGTTATATCACAAAATAACACAGTTACAATATGTTATATAATGTATTATGCTTAATATCAGCAATTTATACATTAAAACATTTCACATCTTATTACATTTGATATAACTCGGTATAACGATAAAACAAGTTGAAATATTATGCTTATATATTTCATTCGTTATATAATGAAAATAACTCGTTATAATAATGTTATATGTATGCATTGATATATAGGTAATATAAATCTAACAGGGGTAATATTATGGAATATACTAGAAAGAAAATTGCAGAAGAAGCACAAGTTTCACCACAAAAGGTTTTTAGATACATAAAAGCTCATAATGTTGAGCCAACAAAAAGAGTAGGTCGCACTGATTATTTCTCAGAAGATGATGCTCATGAAATGCTGACGTTTTTTGCAGAAGAAAAGAAAGAGAGAGAAGTTAATCAAACTTCATCCGACGACTCTATCAGTAAAGATGAGTATATAACGACATTAAAGGCCCAAGTACAAGATTTACAAAAAAGACTTGATTCAAAAGAAGATGAGGTCTCCGAGTTACATAGGCTGCTGTCACAAGAGCAGCAATTAGCTAGAACGGAACAATCTAAGCGTTTAGAGCTTGAAGCAACTAACACAAAGCTCATAGAAGCGAATACAGACGTTCTAAATGAGAAAGATACAAAGATACAGGAACTAGAGAAAAAACTCTTAGAAGAGAAAAATAAGGGCTTCTGGTCGAGATTATTTGGAAGGTAAATATATGGCAATAAGTAAAATTGATTTTGATAAGTTAAAAAAAGGCTTTGAATTGTACGATAATTATTTCAAGAACTATGAGTATACTTATTTGTATAGAGTAGGAAATGAAGATAAAACATTGGTTGTCAGGTTTAGTAAAGCTAATTTCCAACATCTAACAGGACTTTCGTATTACAGGGGTCCTAAGAAATTTTATGAAGATCTAGCAGACAATAGAATTGATATAAATAATTTAAATTACGATAAAAATGGATTTTCAAGGTTAAAGTTATCTGTCATTGAAAATCTAGAGATGCTTATAGGTGATATGGCCAGAGTATCAGAATCTGGTAAATTTAGACATCTGAGTTATGATAGTCTAATTAGGTCTAACAAGGCTATTTTAGCTATTGCTTGTAAGGGTCTTAAATCATTTAGTATTCCAATATCGTTACTGGCTTTGAGACAGGAGAAAATACATATTACAGCTTATAACGTTTTAGAAATTAAACGACAAAACTTAATTACAAAGAAAATTGAAAAATTAAAATAAAAAAAGCGCTGGTATGTCTTACCAACGCTTTTTAGTTACGCTCACAAGTTTTTCCGTTGCTTGCCAACCGGATAATCTAAGATGATTATCATAAAATCACAGGTTTTTCCGTTGCCTGCCAACCGGGTAGCACTTATGTCTACCAATTTCGTAACTTTCTACACTTATATAATAACATTTTATTGTTATTTTGTATATTTTTATGACTAAAGCATTCTCTAAAATTAACATCATTTATTTTGCCGATTATACATAAATCGTATGATAGTATACACTCCAACCATACAGACTGTTGCAATGATAATATCTATTATAACTTCAACGATTGTATCTGACGGTAAGTACCACATTAAAAAGGCATCACAAATAATATATCCAACTAAATAATAAATATCTTCTAAACTCATAATAATCACGTGCTTTCAAAGTATATTTCGAGTAAATTATATCGTGTCAACCAATATTATAATAGTCCTTTTTCTAAAGAAACTAGTAAATAAAAAGTCTAAATAAATATTGTACCTGCATTTATTGAAAGTACTGATATTACAATATATTGATTTATTAAACAACGAGTTAAAACTGTATTTAATAACGAGTTTATTTGAAATAGCTAGCTGAAACTATATTTAATGGCTAGTAGTGCATCTGAGTACTAGCCATTATGTATGTAAATATTGTCTGTATTTTTGTCTATTCTTTATCTTTTTCTTTTATATCTTTTTATCTTTTTCTTTTAGGCGAAAAAAAAGCTTATTAAATCAAGGTTTTTAGGACTGAACTACAGACAACTTTTGCAGTTACTACAGACAACTTTTGCAGTTACTACAGACAACTTTTGCAGTTACTACAGACAACTTTTGCAGTTACTACAGACAACTTTTGCAAACTACAGACAAATTAGTTATATATGTCTGTAGTATTGTGTGGTATTATATTGAATGTAAGATAAATTAGCGTATATAACAATAATACATAAACTACAGACAACTTTTGCAAACTACAGACAAATTATTTTAGTTGTCTATTTTAAGAATAAATAAGACTTAATTGCAGACAAAAATTGTCGTTTTTAATAAAAAGGATGGAAACATAGATGGACTTACAAAATAAAAAAGTCGTCCAAAGTAATACTTTAATTAAGGCTATTGCTAAAATGGATGCACTACCTTTAAAACTGTTTGAACTGGCAGTAGCTAATGTAGACACAAAAGAAAAAGATCCAGAAGTCGAGCTTGAAAAAGACTTGATTAGGACATTTTTGCCGAGAACTAATGCTTTACGACACGATTATCTACAGACAATTATGACAAACTTAATGGATAAAAGTACATTTACAGTAAAGTACACTAAAGAGAACGGAAAGAAAAAGACAGAAATCTTTGCACCATTTTCAAAAATTGAGTTCAGTGAAGATGAATCAACGGTTAAATTATCATTTTCTAATAAAATAATGCCGTATATAACGGAGTTGAAGAAGAACTTTACACAGTACAGAATTGAAGATTTAAGGCACTTTACGTCATCTAATACAATCACTATATACAAGGTATTGATGATGTACTATAACCAATATACTAACTATATAGCTAATGGGAAAAGAACTAAAGAAGAGCTAGAGAGTTTTTTAAATCCAGTTATTGACGTTTCTGAGTTAAAAGCACTGACAGTACAAGGTAAAAAGAGCTATGATCGTTTCTCAGACTTAAAAAAGCGAGTAATTGAACCAGCAATAAAAGAAATTAACGAGCATACTGAATTTAACATTACATACGATACTATTAGGGTCGGCAGAAAGATAGCAAAGATTCAGTTCCATATATCCAATAATTCAACAGAAAAGCTAATAGGGGAACTTACAGCTGAGAAGAAATTATCGCTATCAGACGTCCAAAATTCGCCATATACAGCGTTATTACTTGGAGCAATGATAGTAAATTTCGCAGATGCAAATAATGAATCGCTGATGATGAGCTTAGGGGAAAATGTATATCCTAAGTATGATGTATTCGTAAATAAACACTCATTAGATGACCTACAAAAACATTTGAAGTACGTTAAGGATCATATGAACTCCAAGCCAAATGAACTAGATAAGTATCTAATAAAGGCTCTAGACGACTTTGAAAAGAATAAGGGTAAATATGCCAAAAGAGATAAGAGTAAGCTCAAACAGAAAGAAAAATTACCTGATTGGGCTAAGGATGATACTGCTCAAAAAAATATCCTGACAGAGAAAGGAATACAAAGAAGTAAAGAGATAGATGAACTACTTGAGAAGATTAATAAAGATACTAGTGACTAAAAACTACCTTTGCCATTAAAAATATGTGATAATACTCCTATCAAATTAAAGATAGGGGTATTTTTATGAAATCAATATTTGAACTAACAGTTATATTTCTAGATAGAACTGACTATTCATTACTCCCATAAAAACACCTCAAATTTTAATACGTAGTTTTTTATATAGTCTATAATAACATAAAATATATAAAAAGGTATATAATAGATAACAATATATAGTTAACGTACTTTTTTATATTTTAAAGTGCTATAAACGTTGATATAAAGGTATTTCTTTCCTCCCTAATGTAATAGAATGTATACATATAAATGTATCTTTTTAAGGCGCATGCAAATAAAAAAATAAAATAAAATAAAAAAACTTATAAAGCTCATCAACTTAATTACTAAAATAATTTCTCTATTTTTTAACTAGACTAAACTTGCAGTTCTAGCAAATTGTGGTTCAGCAAGACATTGGGTCGCTCTGCTTATGCTAAAACTCAAGATAATCTACAACCATGCTATTTAAAGCAAAAAAAACAGCGACTCTCAAAGAGAACCGCTGAAATGACTATCTTCCGTTGGTAACCAACTATCAGAACTTAATCATTAAGCCAACTAACCAAGCGTTCAATAGCCTTTTTAATTGCAATTTTACCAGTTCTAATAACTGCGAGAGCTACTAGCTTAGCAAAACGTTTTACGTGCTTGTTAGGCACGATAATGAGTATAATAACGAACTTCACGGAGGATTCCTCCTTTCGTGTCGCTAAGGTTAGTCAAACCTTGCTGAACACAAATAGCATTATAACAAAAAAAATGTTATAATAAGTGTGTAATGAGTATAAATAGCGCTGAACACAGAAGACTAGAATTAGTCACTCTAGTTATTGAACATCGGTGTTAGCTTGGGCGGTTTGGATACCGCCTTTTTTCGTGCTGTCAGACGCATTCTAAGCATGACTTCAAGTCCAAATAAGGCAGTAACTCATTAAATTAGTAAAGATCACGCCTTAGAAACCTTGATTTAATAGCTTTTCTAGCTGATTTATGGTACAATTAAACTTGTAGTAATTAATGATCTACTCTGAAATTACTACATCATAACCACGTAAAAAAGATAGAGTCGATTAATTTAATCGGCTCTATTTGCTATCTAAAATCAATTTTAAGGCATTTTAAATCATTCTGAGTGTAATTTATTCAAAGGCTGTAAAACGTCAAATAACCCCCTTAATTTTGGTTTAAAGTTATATACAGAAAAAAGATAAAAAAGCCATAGGTACCTTTGTACGGTTTTTTATTTATATTAATTTTATATTTTTTAAAATACTATAAATTATTCTTAATCATTATTATTATTATTTAGATAAGCTTTAGAGATAATTTTAGTTACATTTTCCCCATTAACATTCCATCTTTGAGCATAATTTTTGAAAAATTGTAATTCATCACGTAATGATTTATTTTCTTCTTCTAAGGTTTTTATTTTTGCCGAACTAATATTATTTTTGATTTTCGATTTTTAAATTTAATTTTGAGCCAAAAAAATTTCTTAAATTCAATTTTTCTTTTTCAAAAAAATTAAACAAAGAAAAAAATCTTCAACCCCACTTAACGAATTTTGAGAATAAAATTTTTGCATCTTCTAAACTGGAGTACAGAGTTAAAGAGCATAAGAGAAAATGGTCCCACAGGTGCGTGGGAGCCGATAGTATCGGCGTTTTCTTAGGGACTTAATTTTCTCGTGTGTAACACACTATACTAACTAATACAACACAGTTGTAACACAACTTGTAGCACACTTATATCACGTGCCACATTTGTATCACTTTTCAAAAACTAAAATTTATTTTTTGTGGGACAAACGTCTTACAATTATTTTTCTTCCAGTTTCCTTTTTTCTTACGAAAAAAACTGGAAGAAAAATTTTCTCTGCTATATAAATATTATAAAAATAAAAAAAGAGCTTAAAAAACTAAGCTCCTCAAAAAACATTAAAAAAATTTGGTCGTCACAAATATGATGGCTATTTTTTATAGCATTTTAAAATTGTTTAACAAATGTTTTACGTAAAATAAGCGTAAAACAAAGTGTAAATTAGTTGTAAAACAAGTGTTAAATAGCTGTGTAACAAGCGAGAAAATTTGGTCATTGAGAGAATGCCGACACTGTCGGCTCATCCGCCTACGGATGACCATTCTCACTTATGCTCTTTAGCTTAGTTGTACAGAATGCAGAGCTTCGTTTTACAACTTAGCTAAATGATTTTGTAGTTTTGCTTCTTTCGTTTCGTTTTTCAAAAAATAAAAAAGAGCTTATTTTCAAGCTCTTAAAAATTATTCTATCCAGTTCACATAATTTTTTACTTCGTTATTCCAGAGAAAAATAATTTTTTCTGTTTCAGCAGCAGAAGTATTTTCTCCTTGAACTACCTGTGATTAAAATTACAGGTAGTTCAAGATAGGAAAGATGAAATCAATCAATTATTATCAGAACTAGAGCAAATGAAAAAAGAGAAAAAAATAAGCTTTACAGATTATAGCGATATAAGGTTTAGACTAAATCAAATTAATGGCGAATTAAAGGATCAAGGAAAATAAAAAAGGCTATAAACGTTGATTACATAGCGTTTATAGCCTTTTAATCTAATGTTTTTTCTTTTCATAGTAGTATAATAAAGGAATTTCTACCAATTCTATTATTACTGCAAGAGCAAAAATCCAAGTGTGTCCTGATTGGAGATAGTAATTAACAGAAAGTGCAACAACTACCAAAAAACCAAAAAAAGTTTTAATCCAAAAGTATTTCATAGAGTTATCTTCTCTTTAGTTTATAACGTAATAGGACACAGTATTCAAAGACATGGAAGCACCTGATTTATAAACGATTTTTACTCTTTTACCTTGATAATATGCTTGAGTTATAGCATTTTTAAAGTTAGGATTTTGGAATCCACCTAAACCAATAACGGTACCTAAAATAGGATTTTTCGCACCGATAATACCTCCAAGTATAGAACTAGCAAGATTAACATTATTGATATTATTAAAAATCTGACGGACATCACTTTTTGACAGGATTTGAGAGGATGTATATGCAACTGAACGTTCAGTTCTTGGTAAGATATCTACGCCAACTAAAGTTTCAGTAGATGAGATATCCATACTAGAAGCAATAGTTATTGCTTGATTGTAAGTATATCCATTATCTAAAAGCGTATTAACTACTACTTCTTTATTAGTTGAATAGGTATCAGCTTTTACCGAAGTAGTGGCAAAAGATACACAAATAAACGCTAAAAATGCAACAACAAAACTAACGAATTTTGTACTTACTTTCATTTTCTTACTCCTTTCTAAAGCGACTATTAAATGTTATATTGTAACCGCTTGTATTATAACAAAAGAAACCATTCTTATAAAATAAAAGCTATTAAATCAAGGTTTCTAAGGCGTGTTTACAACGGTTTTAATGGTTTATTATCCAGATTCAACTTGAACGCTTGCTTAGAATGCGTCTGACAAACAAAAAAGAGCGGTTTTTATCCCGCTCCCAATTAACGACGTCGTACTACTTCTGAGTTGGTTAGACTCTTTGTACAATGTGTAATTATTTTCCTAAGACTAATTATAACACAATAACTGGTATGTTAGAATTATTTATGTGCAATGCTAAGGCTGGTAACCTTAAGACGCACAGAGAGGAGGTATCCTCTTTTGAAAATCTTTGTAGTTATTTTCCTCGTGCCTAATAAGCACGTTAAAAAGTTAATTAAAAAGGCTATTAAATGTCTGCTTAATTGGTTAGAAGATTAATTTCTGAAAGCTAGTTACCGGCAGGAGATGGTTATTTCAGCGGTTCTCTTTTGAGAGTCGCTGTTTTTTTTATGCTTTAAATTGCATGGTTGTAGATTAACTAGAGTTCTAGCAAAAGCGTAGCGACCCAATATCTTGCTGAACCACAATTTGCTAGAACTGCAATTTTAATCTAGTTAAAAAATAGAGAAATTATTTTAGTAATTAAGTTGATGAGCTTTATAAGTTTTTTTTATTTTTTTTATTTGCGCACGCCGTCAACTCACCCCAGTCTAAAGACATGGGGCTTGTGAGTGTTCAAGCCTTTCGGCTCTACTAACACACTCTTCCGTGGGTAAAATACAGCATAAATATCC
>NZ_JANFQI010000017.1:0-16230 GCF_024436335.1 Ligilactobacillus sp. MP3 | reverse complement strand
AGGTGAGTTGACTGCACATGCTGAAGATGCAGCAGCTAAAGCAATTGCTGATAAATTGAAGCAAATGATTGATGAAGGTCATTACGGCATTGAAGCTGGCGAAGGATTTTATAAGTATCCACATCCAGCTTATGAATCAGCAGATTTTTTGAAGGTATAAAAGCATAAAAATAGTATCAGAGAAGGATATATTATCACTTCTTCTGATACTATTTTTTAATCTTCATCTTCTTGTTTTTCAGCAGCTAAACCAGCTAAGTTCAAGATGTTCCAAGGTTTATCAAAGCCAGGTTGGAAGAAGAAATCTTCATAAGCTAGATCATAAATTGTTTGCTTAGTTTTAATTGCAAGTGAGATAACATTGATATAAGCTGTTAAGTCATGCTTGGAAAGAATTTGACCACCTAAAATAGCTTTTGTATCTGGATCATAAGTCAATTTGAACCAAACATGAGCATTTTCTTCTTTAGGAACAAAGTCCATTCTGAAATCATCTTCGACTACTACTGAACGTACTTGCTTACCTAATTTTTGAGCAGTTGTGGCATTCAATCCACTTGAAGCAAATTTATAATCAAATACTGATAATGCAGAAGTTCCTTGTACTCCAGGGAAAGGATGGAGAGGTGCTTCTAAATTCTTAACTGCAAATCTACCTTGCTTACGAGCATTAGTTGCTAAAGCGACGTTCAATAAAGTATTTCCTGGATTGTATTTAAGTAATGTTGCATCGCCAACTACAAATACATCATCCGCACTTGAACGCATAAAGTTATCAGTCTTAACAATTCCATTTGGATACATTGCAAGTTCGCCTTTCAGCCAAGCTGTATTTGGTTTAACACCAGCAGCAACAATAACTAAATCTGCAGGATATTCACCCTTATCCGTTTTCACACCAGTAACGGTATTTTCGCCTAAATATTCTTGAACGAGTTGATTGCCATGAACGTGTACATTGTTTTGAGTAAGTTCAGGTTCAATTACATCAGTCAATTCCTTATCGAGATATGTAGCTAATGGTCGTGGTAACATATCTAGAACTTCAACAGATTTACCTGCCTTAGCAAATACTTCGGCAGCTTCGATACCAATATATCCACTTCCGATAACAACAACATTTTTAACATTGTTATCAAGAACTTTTTCTTTAAGTTTAACTGCCCAATCATGGCCACGCATATAGTAGACGTTTTCAAGATTTTTACCAGGAACGTTTAATTCCATTGGAACAGCACCAGGACTGAGAATTAGTTTATCATAACTTTCAGTTCTAACTTCACTTGTTTGTAAATCCTTAACTTCGATTTCGTGGTCTGCACTATGTAAGGCAATTACTTGTGTTTGTTCGAACAAACTTACACCACGACTTCGAATGGCTTCAGGAGTCATATAACGTACTTTATCAGCACTATCAACTTTGCCTTCCAAAAATAGCTGCATGCCACAAGATAGGAATGAAAGGAAGTCACCTTGTTCATACCATTGGATTTCTGCGTCAGGATAATCTTTTAATAAACCTTCAACCGCTTCGTAACCACCGTGTGATGAACCAACAACAATAACTTTCATGAAATCATCTTCCTTCAAAATATATTTTACACTATTTAATTATAGAACGTTTTCACAATATTTCAAGTTAAATTTTGCACAAACTATTATTTTTTTCGAATCAAATCGATTTGCTACGATTTCGAAATCGAATCACTTTTTTTGACTCAATTACGGAAATCGAATCAAAAAATCTGACTCGATTTGATAAATCGTTGCAAAATTTATGATAATAGTCAAAATTTTCTGCCTAATTTTTTTGGTAATTTCTAAATTTAAGTCTTACAATTAAATGAGCAGGAACAGATAAAATACGATGAGGTAAAGTAGAAATGAAAAATAAAATATTAAAAATAGGAACAACTTCAACAACAGAAATGTATGTACCACTACCATGGTTACCAAGTAATATTTATAGTGGAATTACAGCAGCCGAATTAGCAGCTTTTATGTTGTCTAAAGCAGATGAAGTTGCATTTCAAAAGGCACAAGAGTTAATGGAAAAGGATGGTTTACAAGTTCCAATCGTTTGGGTAGATGCTAGTGAAGATTTATCAAAAGAGGATTTGCAAAGTAAGGTAGCTCAAGCGGCACAACAGTATGAAACAGAAAATGTACCTGGATTTTTGCGTGATTTAATCAATTTTGCTGATGAAAATCCTGTTAGTTATACAACTCCGGGACATCATAACGGACAATTTTATGAAAAACATCCAGCTGGTGTAGTATTTAAAAAATTCTTTGGAGATAATATGTTACGAGCTGATGTAAGTGACACAGTGGCAGAATTAGGCGACACCTTAACTCATGGTGGAACGCCACTTGATTCTGAACAAGAAGCAGCGCAAGCATTTAATGCTGATAAAGTGTACTATGTAACAAATGGTACAACTAGCTCAAATACAATTTGCGCAAATGCTGTTTTATCAGAAGGAGACTTAGTATTATTTGATAGAAATAATCATAAATCTTTATACAATAGTGCCCTTATTATGACTGGGGCTAAACCTGTATATCTTCCAACAAGTCGTAATCCTTTGGGACTAATTGGTCCAGTAATTAGCGATGACTTAGATGAAGAAAAAATCAGAGATGAGATTGCTAAAGTTGATCCAGAAAGGGCTAAAGCTAAAAGACCGTTTAGAATGGCAGTCTTACAACTCGAAACATTTGACGGTGTTTTCTATAATGCAAAGTGGCTATTAGATAAGATTGGAAAACTTTGTGACTATGTTCTCTTTGACTGTGCTTGGGGTGGTTACGAACAATTTGTAAATATCATGAAGCAACTATCACCACTACAATATAAATATACAGCTGATGATCCTGGAATTTTAGTGACACAATCTATCCATAAACAACAAGCAGGTTTAGCTCAAACTTCGCAAATCTTGAAGAAAGATGCACATATTAAAGGACAAAAACGTTATGTAGACCATAAACATTTCAATAATGCTTATTTGAAATATGTAACAACTTCTTATTCCTATCCAATTTATGCATCATTGACAGTGAATACAGCTTTGGCTAAGGGTGAAGCACCTAAAAAATGGTGGGAAGAAGCTATGAAGAAGGGAATAAGATTTAGAAAAGCTTTGAATCGAAAATCTAAATTATTTAAGACCTTAAATGCCCAAGAAATAAATGAAAAATCGGAACAAGAATTAATGGATAACCTATCTTACTGGAAGATGGAAGAAACAGATGATTGGCATGGATTTAAAGGAATAGCTAAGGATGAAGCAATCATTAGCCCATTAAAATTAACTGTGGTTTGTCCTGGAATTAACTTAGCAACTGGTAAATACGAAAAAACAGGAATACCTGGAAAAGTTATTGGAGAGTATTTAATAGAGAAGAGAGTAATTACATGTAAGTCTGATTTGTATTCAACATTATTCTTGCTAACTCCTGGAGAAAGAGATGCTGATTTAGAAGCACTGTTAACCTCATTTTTAGAATTTGAAGAATATTACTTGCGCGATGCACCATTGGAACAGGTGTTACCACGATTAGTTAAACAAAATCCTAAACGCTATCGAGGTTATACAATTAAACAACTTTGCCAAGAAATGCATGAATACTATGCTAAAAATGAGATTTATAAACTTCAAAAGGAATTATTCTTAAAGAAAACTTTTCAAGATTATGAAATGACACCTGCCGAAGCAGATAAGTTATTCATGAAGAATGAAGGAGAGTTAGTAGACTTAGATGAGATTGAAGGAAGAATAGCTCTTGAAGGTGCACTACCATATCCACCAGGGGTATTTATTGTAGCTCCGGGTGAAAGATGGCAAAAGATTGATGTGGACTACTTTAAAATTTTAATGGGAGCTATTGATAAGTTTCCTGGATTTGATCCGGAAATACAAGGTGTTTACTTAAATAAAGATGCTGGAGTAACCAAAGCTCAAGGATTTGTATTGTAAATAGTAAAAAGCGACATTTTTTGTCGCTTTTTATTTTATCGAATTGTTCTTAAACCTATTAATAATCATAAGCAGAACGATTTTTAATTTTGAAAGTAACGGTTTTATCATCTGCATATGGTCCTACCTCTGTGTTAAGAAGGTAGTCTAAAAATCCAGAATTAAGATGGACTTTATCTCTATCCAAAGTTAGAAATCTAACATCATGTGTTTCAAAACCCTTGTTTCTCTCTTTTTCTATGCTTTTGATAGCTTCAGCGTTAACTTTATTGTCATCAGCTAACTTTCTAGCTTCTGTTGCTGTTAATATCTCTATTGGTAGAGAAGAGGTAATTTTATTTTGCTTAGGTGTGGTAAAGTCGATATTTAGTTTTACCATAGTGCCTTCGATAGATTTTATTACATAACTATTGTGTTCCTTTATTTCAGTAGTAAAACCTAGTTTTTCTAGTAATGCTGCAATTTGTGTAGCTATTGAATCAAAACAATAAATAAAGGTTGAGGCCTCACCTCTATCGGCATCTAAGCATATATTATTTGCAGCACAATTTAAAATTGCCAAATCTATATGGCTTGTTTCCATTGTAACTACTCCTTTCTTACTTCAAAATTAAGCAACTTAATATTATCACTTTGCTGGGATTTTCCAAGCAAAAATAAATTTATTAATTAGTTGGGCTAATTTAAACATTTACATTAAATTAAATTTTTTCTTAGATTTTTCTCATATATTTATTGACAAATGAGAAAAAGCACGTTAATATCTAAGTACAAATTGAATAAGACATAATAAACGATGATGAGAAGAGATCTGACAGAAGTATTATAAGAGAGCTTCGTAAGGTGAAAGGAAGTATACGGAGTCAGTGAGAATGGTCTCGGAGTTAGAGTAAATAGTGTAAGCTATTACTCCGTTAGAATACGATATAATTTAAGCTATTAAGCTAGTGAGGTTGTTTTAATTAACAACGAACTAAGGTGGTACCGCGGTTTTCGCCCTTATATTTGGGTGAGAACCGCTTTTTTATTTTTAGAGAAGGGGTTGATAGGAGATGGTTGATACACCAGCAATTAAGTTTGAAAACATCTCAAAGACATTCCAAACGGCTGATAATGAAGTCAAGGCTGTACAGAATGTAAATCTTGAAATCAAATCCGGTGAAGTATTTGGAATTGTCGGCTTTTCTGGAGCAGGGAAAAGTACATTAGTTAGAATGTTAAATGGATTAGAAAAACCAACGGAAGGTAAAATTCTTATTCATGGTAAGCGAGTAGATAATCTTGCCGGAAGAGACTTGCGTGAACAAAGAAAGAAAATCGGAATCATTTTCCAACATTTCAATTTACTTTGGTCACGAACAGTTTTGGAAAATATTACTTTTCCGTTAGAGATTGCAGGAGTTCCTAAGAGCAAAAGAATTGATAAAGCTAAGAAATTAGCAGAATTAGTAGGATTGGGCGATAGATTACATGCTTACCCTAGCCAATTATCTGGGGGACAAAAGCAAAGAGTTGGTATCGCAAGAGCATTGGCTAATGATCCTGAAATTTTAATCTCAGATGAAGCTACTAGTGCTTTAGATCCACAGACTACCGAAGAAGTGTTGGATTTACTTGAAGATATCAATAGAAAGTTAAATCTGACAATTGTAATTATTACTCACGAAATGCACGTTATTAGACGTTTAGCTGATAAGGTGGCAGTAATGGAAACAGGTAAAGTTATTGAAGAAGGTCCTGTTTCAGAGGTATTTACTCATCCTCAACAAGATTTAACCAAACGTTTTGTTAATGCAGAAGTTGATACAAACAATACTCCTGATGTTAAGGAAGTTGTAAATCAACTTTTAGAAAAATATCCACATGGTCAATTAATAGAATTGAGATTCCATGGAGACCAAGTTCAATTACCAGTAGTTTCGGAATTGGTCAGACAATTTCCAGAAGTGCAGTTAAGTATCTTGGAAGGATCAATTCATCAGTTGGCCGACAAAGCTCGAACAATTGGAACGTTATTTGTTCAGTTAGTTGGTAGCGATGAAGATATTCAAGAAGCTTTGAAGTTCCTTGAAACTTTAAGAGTGGAAGTGAGGGTGATAAGTAATGAATAATCAAGGTATACAGTCATATTTCCAGTTTAAGAATGTTAACTGGCCAGATATGTGGAGTGCAACTTGGGAAACAATTTGGATGACAGTCGTATCAATCGCTATCGTCGCAATTTTAGGATTATTATTAGGTCTGCTATTATTTGAAACTTCAGGTAGCGATAAATTATCGGTTAAGATTTTGAATGTTATTGTTGGAGTATTTGTTAATATTTTCCGCTCCATCCCATTTATCATTTTAATCGTATTACTGTTACCATTAACACAAGTTTTGGTTGGCTCAATTACAGGAGCTAAGGCCGGAATTCCAGCTTTAGTTATTGGTGCTTCTCCAATGTATGCTCGTTTAGTTGAAATTGCATTTCATGAAGTAGACAAAGGTGTTATTGAAGCAGCAGTAGCGATGGGAGCTAACAAATGGCAAATCTTATACAAAGTGTTAATTCCTGAATCACTACCTGCATTAGTTTCAGGGATAACAGTTTCAACAATTGCATTGATTGGCTATATTGCCATGGCTGGAGCAATCGGTGCTGGTGGTTTAGGACAACTTGCCTATACTGATGGGTTCCAATCCTACAACAATGCGATAACATTAGTCGCAACTGTAATTATCGTTTTAATCGTGTTTGTTTTCCAATGGTTAGGCGACTCAACAGTTAAGAAGATTGATAAACGTTAATTAAAGGATGTTAAACTCTACATCAAAAAGGTAGTTTATAGAAAAATAAAATTATGAGGTGAATGGATTATGAAGAAAAAAACAGTTTTTGGTTTAATTACATCAGTTGCAGCAGCTGCTTTCTTATTTACGGGCGTTTCTAAGGCAAATGCCGATACAACTTTAACAGTTGGGGCATCTCCAACTCCCCATGCTAAAATTTTGGAACATGTAAAGCCTGAATTAAAGAAGGAAGGCATCGATTTAAAGATTAAGAAGTATGACGACTACATTATTCCTAACAAGGCTTTGGCTAACAAGGAAATTGATGCTAACTACTTCCAACACACACCATTTTTAAATAACTGGAACAAGAAGAACAACGGTACATTAGTTTCAGCTGGTAATATTCACTTGGAACCAATCGGTGTATACTCCAAGAAGTATAAGAATTTGAAAGATTTACCAAATGGTGCAACGGTCAATGTTTCTTCTAATGTATCTGACTATGGTCGTATTTTGACAATCTTTAAGGATGCAGGATTAATTACATTAAAGAAGGGCACAAATATTGAAACAGCTAACTTTAATGATATTGCTACAAACAAGAAACATTTAAAATTCAAGCACTCTTTTGAAGCTAAGTTAATGCCTCGTTTATACAAAGAAGGTAAAGACGCTGCTTACGTAATCAATGCTAACTATGCTGTACAAGCAGGTTTAAATCCTTCTAAAGATGCAATTGCTCTAGAAAAGAAGAGCTCTCCATATGCTAACATCATTGCTGTACGTAAGGCTGACAAGAACAAACCAGCTATCAAGAAGTTAGTAAAAGTATTACAATCTGATGATACACAAAACTGGATTAAGAAAGAATTCAAAGGTGGAGTACTTCCAGCTAAATAATATCAAGAACTAGTAAAAATTACTGGATCTCAATTGATTGGGGTCCAGTAATTTTTTTACTTTTTTTGGAAAAAGTCGAATCTAGACACAGGACCAATTTTCTAATTTATACAAGTAAACGTTTGATTTGCATAAATTAGAAAATTGGTCCTGTGTCCAAATGTGGAAAATGGAATTATTTTAAAATTAATTTAGCCCTAAAGCCGCGACTAGCATAGTAGGAATCTGCACCATTATGATAAACGAAAGTTGTATCATAACGGCGATCACCAAAAATTGCACCACCAAGTTGACGAATTTTGTCAGGTGTAAGCAACCAACTCGAAGTTTTGAGGTCGACCGCTTGAATTTCTTGTAGTGAAAGATAGTCATCTTCGGTTAATAGATCCACTTGCCATTGCTTACAAATTTCACAAGCACTAGAAACAGGTGGGAATTTTTTTCTACTAACACGAGCAGATTTGTCGTAACACAAGCTTCTGCGTTCTTTAGGAGATTCTTTACAAAAATCAATAAAAACAATCTGGTTATTGATCTCAGTAACATCAGGTTCTCCCCCACTAGTTTCAAGGTAGGATAAGCTAGAAATCTTCTCGGAATCATTTTCTAATAAAGACGCGATTTCATCCCATTTTATATTAGGATGGCGATAAATATTTTTATTAAAACGATCTTCTAAAGTTTTAAATAAGTCATCTTTTGAGATTAAGTTATCAATAATTTTTCCATAACAGTTTACCTATGTTTTTTTTCTTGCTTTTCTAGTTGTTTCATACGTTTCTTATAGAAGTACGCAGTAAATACTATTGTTAATAATGCACATAATACAACAAAGTCAATGAAAAACATCACTAAAGTAACGACAGCACTAGCCCCACTAATAACTAACCATGCAGAAATGCCAATACAAATAAGAGTTAATATCAGAAGAATGCTAAAAGCGATAGTAGCTTTCTTTTTTAAGTTATCCATAATAAAAAATATCATCCTTTACAAACTTGATATGAGATATTATATCAAACTTATGAAGCAGTGCTATAATAGACAGTAAACAAACAAGAAAAATAATAAATGAATATGGTAAAATATAAATGGGTATATGGTGTGTGGTCTATTAATTTTTTATTAGTATTTGTGATTTTTTAGAACAAATAATAGTGAAAGGTGAATTTTTAAAATTCATTAGAGGGCGAGTTTATGTTAGGAAGGAAAAATATAAAATTAAGAAGAGAAAAATTTTATGATAAGAAGCAAGTTTATGGCTTGAAAAAGTTATCAATAGGGACAGTCTCTGTTCTTTTGGGAATGACATTTATTGTTTTTGATAATCACACAGTTTCTGCGAATACAACAGATGCCGTCCAAGAGTCTGAAAGTACAAATAGTAGTGCTACATCAATCCAAAAGAAGGCGCTAACATTAAAAACAAGTGCGACTTCAACATCAGATGTAAGTACAACAGATACAACATCTACCAGTTCAAGTACTACCAACAACGCAACAAGTAATGAAACAAATACAACATCAACTGCAACAAGTACGGCTACTACTTCTACTAGTGAAAAAAGTACAAGTAATAAAAATAATCAAGTTTCTAATTATACAACTGTAGAACTAGAAAATAATGCAACTATGAATAGTGCAGAAAATCTTGATGAAAATAAAGCTACATCAAGCATGCAAAATGGAACACGACCAGTTACTATACCAACACATACTACAACCTCTTCAACAGATGTTAACGGCTTTATTTTGTCAATCAATCGTACAACTGTCGGTAATGATGGTGATGCTGGAAAGGATTTAAATATAGTATTAACGGGTACCTTCCAACCAGGGGATATCTATACTATTAAAGTTCCAGTAACTAGCTTTGGAATTGATGATAGTGCTTATACACCTGAAAGATTGGGTGGTCAAGCTGAAGTTGTTAAGTCTGATGAAATCATTGATGGAGAAAAATACAAGGTATATAAAGTAATATCTAGTGGATCATATACAGTTACAGACGGACTTAGGATAGTAGTTCCAGATGGCAATAATTATACTGGACAGCCTAATGTAAATTCTTCAAATCATTTGGATCCAAATGGTCCAATTAAGAGACAAATATTTTGGAGTTATCAAAATAGTGATGATCCAAGTAAGGTAATTAATAATTATCCACTGGAATTTACTTCAACTGTTCAAACCTCTATGGCCCCAACTATTCGTCAAGTTAAGCCAGATCCCAAATATGTAAAGAATTTACGAGTAGATACAAGATATGATTTTGAAATTGACATCAATCAACCTACAGGGGTAGGAGAAAATGGTTATGGTTCAAATAAGGTTAATAATACTCAAAACTTAGGAACAACAATTACAGTTCCAGTACCTGGCAATTTTCTCCTTGATCCTCAAGCAAGTATGGATGCTAGCAAGCTAGGATCTAACAGCGGCGTGACTTTCACTCAAGATAAAGCTGGCGGTGATGTAATTATTACAATTCCGGCTGGTTCAGGAAGTCAATTTTACCAGTACGATACAGGTTATCATTTAGTAGGTAAGTTTATACAAACAATAGAGCCATTTGGTAAAAGAGATTACAGTGCAAATGGATTAATTACTGTTGATCAAAAAATAAGAACTACTGATGGAGAAAAAGATTTAACCGCACAAGTTAATAATCCGTGGACAGTAACTTTAGTTGGCCCTAAATTTACTCCTCAAGACGGTCAATTTGAAGTAGTAATAGCTGGAAACAATACAGCTAAGCAATTTACTCAAAGTCAGCCAACTAGAGTCGTAAATTACTTTGGATTTCAAAATTCTACCGCTATTAGTTACACAAATAGTTTGCACATCGATGCAGCATTCCCAGATGGATTAGATGTAACTGGGGTAAAGACTCCTGGAATCAATAATACTATGCGTCCAGGAACCACATCATATGCATATAATATTGAAACTAAGAGTGGCAAAATTTTATCAGGTGTAGTTAATGCAGGAGAGACAATTCTTGTACCAACAGGTGAATACATTCTTAAAGTAGATATAATACCTAATTATGTAGAAGTAGGTGCCTCTACAAAATATGGCGGTGCTGTAGATAATATTATTAAAGATAATATCGGAAACAGACAAGCAGATGATCCAGATATTTTTGAAGCATTAGGGACATTATCAGATGCAATGAATACCATGGCAGTAATTCCGCCTGATACAGTATTAACGACTAAGTTAGCGGTATTTTCACCAGACTTTAATAACAATACCTACCATACGCTTAGTATTGATCAAAAAGTTCAAGGATTGGATCAGTTGAAGGCATCAATTGGTGCATGGAGATATCAAACTAAAACAATGTATAATCCAAAAAATACAGATCCTAACTATTATGGAAAGTTTGATACTCACTGGTATGGAACGGGATATACAACTGATAGAATCTATGAGCCTATTATTTATTATGTTTTGCCCAAGTATTTTTCCTACTCTCGTGGTTGGGATGGCGTGCAGATAAAAACAAAAGATGATAATGGAAAAGTAGTAGTTCCTAAATATTCAACCTACGTAGTTGATGGACGACAGGTTATAAAGTTTGATTACACAGGTACTGGATATAGTTTGTATACTCGAAATGAATCCACTAATCAGATATTTATTATGATGGATCCAGATGCAGTTGCAGGCAAATATCCGTATGATGTATATATGTATACTCGAACAGGATTAATTAATTACAATACAAAATATACAAGTTCGAATGTTACAGATTTAGTAAATCAATATACTGGAAATGTGATGACAAGTAGTATTCCTGGAAGTTTATATAAACTAAATACGATTTATGGAAATTACTTTGTGGTTGATAAGCAAATTATCACTTATGTACCGGTAACATCACAAGGGAATCAAAATCCTAAGTCAGTTCTAGTAGGTACAAGTGATGATAAGGGAGATAACACTTTAAGTTACTACCTTAATATCGCCAACTATGATAGTAATGATCTTAGTGCAGCTAGATTGTTAATAGATTTACCACAAAAGAGTGATGGGGCAAGTAGCTATGATGTTCATTTATCAGGACCAGTTGTATACGATAAGAGTTATGGTAATTTATCAGAAAATGCGTATACTATTTTATACTCAACTAATACACAAGACTTACCAAATTCTTCAGTTAAGGGTACACAAATAAATTTAGAAGGATATATACCTGCTGATCAAGTAACAGATTGGTCGCAAATTAAATCAATTATAGTTGTATTTAATGAGACAATTCCTAGCCAAGATTATGTAGGACGTTTCATTGTTAAAGGGACAGATCCAACTTTCAAAGAAGATGCTGGAAAGATAGGGTATATTAAAGTTGCTCTTACTGGAGATAATTTCTCACCATTTACTGTCAATAATAGTGGAATTAAGATTCAAGGAACATCGACTGTTACAGCACGACTACATTATCGAGATGAGAATGGGGTTGACAAGTACATTGATATTCCAGCGATGACAAAAACTTATTCAGATAATGTTGATACCCTTAAAAGTAGTGACTTTAGTGCAAGTAGTGTCCCAGCAGATATGATTCCAAAAGGATACGAGGTATCAGGCTCGCCACAATTAATTATCATAAATAAAGATGATGTAAATAATGCAGCAAAATTTGATAGTTTAGTTAGGTACTATTTTGATGGGGATATTGTGCAATTTGAATTATCAGAAATTGTAACTACAGAAACTAAGAAAGTAACACAAAATGTTTATTATATCTATGACTCTAGTTCTGCTAAATATCAAGCTGGAGGTACCAACCTTGATAACGCTATTGTTGTTAATGGGCAGAAAGTTTCTCCAACAACCGTAACATATACTGTTACACGTAAAACTCATCAAGCTTCTGGAAAGAAGGAATATATCGTAGTAAACGATGAAACTGGTGAAGCATTAACGGTTGATAGTAACGGTAACTTTGTAATTCCAGGAGTTACAGCAATTCCTAGTTTGCCGGGTTATACAGCAAATGGACTTGATATAACTAATGCGAAAAGCAATACTAATTTTAATATTGATAATCAATTTCTAGCTAATACTGGAAGTGAAATAGATCTAAATAAGACGATTGCGTACACACCAAATAGTCAAAACTTGTCATATAGAATGTATAATACGACACAAAAGAAGTGGATTGCTGATAATCCAATTCCATTTATGAACGGTAAAACAGATGATGTGATTGATGGTGGGATTGAAGCTTTAACTAAAAAAGTTCATGATTTCCTAGTCCCTAACGCTTATATTCTTAATAGAGTTAACTATTATGATGTAACAACTGGTAACTTTGTTGATTTTACAGATGAACCTGGAACTGAAGGAAATTATGTTTTGAAAGTACCAGCAAACTTTAATAGTGATAACAGTAAAAATATAATTACTTTGTATGTAAGCGACCCAATATCATACAGTGCAGAAAATAAAGTAGTTACACGTACAATCACTTATCATGATAAAGATGAGAATAACGCGTTAATTAATGCTGCTAATGCGAATATTAATAAGGATACTTATCCAGATATTACTACCGATAAAATTACGTTTACACGTTATAAAGTAATTGATAAAGTTACGGGAGATGTTCTAGGCTATTACAAGCCTAGTCAGATGGAATCAGTCAATGGTGAGTTAGTCCCTAAAGCTGGGGAAGACTATATTCCATATACCAGCGATACAGCTAATGCAAGTTCTGCTTTCGAAATTTTGGTTAATGGTGCTTATACTACAAGTGCGAAATTTGGAGATGTTACACCTTATGATTTAACTAAATATGGATATCAGCCAGCAGTTGATATGAATGGTAATACTCTAACCATAATCACTGGTAGAACAGTGCAAGTAACTACAAGTAATTTTGAAGAATATGTCTTCTATAAACATCAATGGGCTAATATTAACCCTAATACTAAGCCACAAGAAGGGCAAAAAGTAGATAGTACTGATCCTAATAGTCCAGTCTATCCTAAGAATTCGTATGATTCAAAAGATAGTATTAGCACTGTTAAACGAATTATTCATTACGTATATGCAATAGGAACTAAAATTGATGGAGTAGACGTTAGCAGAAAGCCAGTCAATGGACTTAGTGATACAATTCAGATGATAACTTATTATCAAGATGCACAAATTGATTTAGTAACAGGTAATATTAACTATCTGGGAACTTGGAAAGCTGTGAAATCAGAAATTACGCAGAATGGAGTCACAACAATAATTCCAAATTACAATCAATTTACAGAGGTAACTTCTCCAGAAATTGATAATTATAAGCCGGTCCAATCTACCATAGATGCGTTGACACCAAATAGACAGGACAAAACTTTAGATGTATATGTAATCTATGTGCCAAATACAACTTCAGTCGTGGTAAATTATTTGGATCAAGACAATGCGAATGGTGTAATTTTTGCTAAAACTTTGAATGGATCTCATGGTGATAAAATTGATTACACTACTACTGATGAGATTAAGACTTTAGAACAAAAAGGCTATGAGTTAGTTGATGATGGTTTCACCGATCAAACTGGTGATAAATACTATGATTCATCTAAATCACAAACTTGGACAGTTTTATTGAAACATAAAAAAGTAGTAATTACAGCTGATGATCCACATAGTAGTGATGAAAATCTTACTACTCCAGATGGCTATCAACATAATTATCCAAGTGGTATAAGTGAGCAAGATTTAAATACTACGGTTAGTCGTGAAGTTGACTTTAAATACAATCAAGGTGTTTACCGTAATGGTACAGATGTCAGTGGACAGCAAGCAGTTGATGATAATGGAAACTTGATTGAGAATGTTGTGCAGAAGGTTCCTTATGTAAGAACTGCAACAATAGATTTAGTAAAATTAGCTGATAATAATCAAGCTAATACTGCAGTTACTTATAGTAATTGGGTAGCTAAAGATGGAGGCGGTGGTGATTTTGCTTCATTTACGGTACCTGAGATTAAGGGATATCACGCTTCAATGCCAATAGTACCTGAAGTGACTCCAATAAAAGATATTCAAGGAAAGCCACAAAATGCAAAGAACTTGACTGTATTATATGATGCTGAAGATCGAACTATTAAAATTGTCTTTGTAGATGGAGATGGAAATGTTGTTGAACCACAATATCCAATTACTGGTAAAACAGGCGAGACTGTTCCAGTAACTGATGGAAAGGGTAATCCAATCAAACCTCCAATGGGTTGGAAATATAAGTATCCAGATGATCCTGATAAAGTGGTTCCTGGAACAATTACTTTAACCCCAGATGGAACGCCAGAGCTTAAAATTCCAATAGAACATACAACGGTTAGAGTTGATCCAAATGATCCGCATGAAGCAAATACAGGACATAATCCTGATAATCCAATTAGACCATATCCAGCTGGTGTTGGTAAGGATGATTTGAACCATACAGTTACTAGAACAATAATTGTTCATATGCCAGACGGTACAACTAGAGAAAAGAAACAAGAATTGCTTTTCCAACGTTGGGCAACTGTTGACGAATTAAATGGGAATGTTACTTATGATCCATGGTTACCTAAGAATGGAACAACTTTTGAAGCTGTACAAGCAGAAGATATTGTTGCAACACCAAGTGGTTATACTCCTGGACAAGGAGCTCCAATGGTAGAAGGAATAACTGAGGAAAGTGAAGATTCAACTTTTGATATTGTATATACTCCTAATGATCAACATGCAGTATTAAGAATTGTGGATAATGATACTACTATTAATGGCGAACCAAAGGAAATATTTACAACATCTGCCACTGGTAAATATGGTACGATCATTAATTTTGCTGATTTAGATAATGAATTAAATGACTTGAAGTCTAAAAATTATCAAGTTGAAAATAATTTTAATAAGGAAACTAAATATCAGGCAGATGATGCAAATAACAAATTTGTTATTCATTTATCTCATAAGAAAATCGTTGTTGGGGGCGGGCTTTCTGTTAGAGAAAAAATTTCTTATATTTATGTTGATAGTAACAATGATAAACATTCTATTGCAGATGATTATATAACTGATGTCGGAAGTAGGGTAACATTTACTCAAACTGGTACATTAGACTTGGTAACAGGTAAATACGTTTGGAATCATGATTGGAAAGTTGAAAATAATAAGTTTGATACTGTTTCTAGTCCAGAAATTCAGGGATATGTAATTCGTCAAGGTATGGAAGAGATTCCTGCACAAGTGGTTTCGATATCTGAGAATGGTGCTATTACAGTTAATGATGATAAGTTGGGCGGAAAAATTAGTAAAATTTCTGATGATGGTTCAACGGCAACTTATTTTGTATCATACGAGATGTATTATGATGCAGCTGACCAAAAGACAACTGTCACTTATGTAGATGATGATTTAGCTGGAAAAGTGGTTGGTTCTATACGAGAAATTACAGGTAAAACATTTGAAAGTGTAAAAACTAATATTACTAATCCAGATAAAGATAAGTATGAGATAGTAAATGAGAACCAAATTCCAAATGAGATTGTATTTGGAACACATGGCTATCCAGCTATAACTG
>NZ_JANFQI010000016.1:0-18180 GCF_024436335.1 Ligilactobacillus sp. MP3 | reverse complement strand
CAGAAAGTTTGGATGCAGTGGTAGACATCTACTATCGAGCAGATGAACCAGCAATAGTAGAAGAATCAGAAGAAGTGACAGACGATCCAACTCCAGAAACTTCTACAACTAGTTCAACTCCAAAAAATATCACAAACGCAAAAGGAAAGATAGCTACACCTGAATTAAAAAATATGGATACTAAGTCTAAGGTCTTTCAAAATAAACTTCCACAAACTGGAAATAAAGCAGGGACCATTTACTCGATTATTGGATTACTTTTGACGTCTATTCTTGGAGTATGGGAGATTATTCGAAAACGCTAAAAAATTGATGTGATATATTAAGTAACGAAATTTTTTCTTAAAATAGTTATAATAGATGGCACTAAGCTCAATATTAACGAGATTTAGTGCCGTCTTTTTATGAACTACTAGAAAGTATAAAAAATTAAACAGCTAAATGTTATTATTGTAGTGTTAATTAATAAAATTTTTAGAGGTGAAATCGCATTCTATGAAAAATAATATTATAATTCGTTTGGAAAATAAAGAAGAATGGAAACAAGTAGAGAATCTTACAAGAGAAGCTTTTTGGAATAAATATCATCCTGGATGTTCTGAACATTATATTCTTCATAAATTTAGAAAACGTTCTGATTTTGTAAAAGAATTGGATTATGTTATTGAAAAAGATGGAGAAGTGATTGCCCATATTATGTATTGTAATTCTAAAATACAATGTGATAATGGGGAATTTGTTCCAGTTATGACATTTGGTCCTGTTAGTGTGTTACCAAAATATCAAGGGAAAGGATATGGTAGTAAATTGATTAAATTTACAATGGATAAAGCAAAAAAACTTGGTTGTGGTGCATTAGTAATTACTGGAGATCCAAAGTATTATCGAAAATTTGGATTTGTAAGTGGACATTCTATGAATATTTACTATGATCCTTTTCCTCGAAATGAAGAAATTCCATTTTTCATGATAAAAGAATTACAATCAGGTTATCTTTCTGAAGTAATTGGTACTTTTAAGGATCCAGAAGGATATATTGTTGAAGATGCAGAAGTTGAAAAATTTGACACTAATTTTCCAACAAAGGAAAAGAAAATCTTACCAGGGCAATTATCATAAATATGAAAAGATAACTCTACGTTTAATAGTATGGAATTTTTTTACTGCTACATTGTGTTAAAATATAACGTGGATTATATGTAGTTTATTGTGATAATGATTCTACTATATAAATAATAGCTTACCTTTTCTAATACTTTGAAGGATAAGAATGTATTCCCCATATTGTGTGGGGGAGAATTTTTGTCAAATATTCAGTATAAATTTAATGAAAGATCTATCAGGTAATTATCTGGTAGATCTTTTATTTAAATTTAGAAAAAATTATACAAGAAATTCATGTTAAATTACGTGATAACTCTTAATAGAATTATGGCTTGAACTATCCTAACTTAACCTAAAACTATCGTTTCTTAATGGTTTGAAATTAGGAATTCTGGGAACACAGTAAACTTGCCAGTTTAACTTTTCACTAAATGGTATAGTGGACACTGTTTTGTTACCATGGCGTGTTCCGTACCGTAATGAGCGATAAAATAACGCAGCGTCAAACTTGATAAAAATCTAGTTTGACGCTGTTATATTAATTAAATGGATCCCAAGTATATTTAGCGCGTTGACCACCGATCAATTTAGGACGTGAACGCAAGAACGTAACATGTGCTTTGCCAATTTCAGTAATACTTGTTCTAACGGGAATTTGTACAAATTTTACATGCATACCAATAGAAGTATCCCCAATATCCATACCAGCTTTTGCAGTGATATGCTCAACTTCTACTGGGTTATCAAAAGCTTCAAATGCTGCGATTTGACCAGCTCCACCCGCATGTAGAGACGGATAAACTGTGACAATTTCCAAATTATTCTTTTCAGCAACACTTTCTTCGACAACTAAAGCACGGTTCAAATGTTCGCAACCTTGAACTGCAAGATGTACACCTAATTCTTTAAGGCGATCATTGATTGTATTTACGACTGTGCGACCGATATCAATATTTGAATGTTTACCAATATGTTGTCCCTGTATTTCACTAGTACTCATACCTAGTACAAAAATATCATCTTTTTTTAAATTAGCTTGTTCAAGCAACTCATTAAGTGCTTGTAAAGTTTTTTCTTTGATTTCAGTTAATTCCATTTTCTCACCACCAATAATTGCTATATGTCCTATTATAACGCAAGTTTGAAAAAAATATTATTCAATAGATTGCATACTATATATAGTGTGATATTTTATTTTTTGGCACTATATATTGTATTAGGTAGAGTTAACGTGTAATATATATAGTATAAAATAATGGAAAGGGAAATGTGCTATGTTGGATTTAAAAACAGATAAAAATAATATAAAAATAATAAAAGAAGTACCGAGTTACTTCGTTAAAAGAGATGGAGCAAAATTTTCCTTTGCTTTATATAAATTAAAATTAGTACTAAATGCAATGGATTTATCGGGTAAGATCCAAGAAAATGTAATTAGTGGAATACTAAATAAATTAGTAGGAAAAGGCGAAGTAAGTGCACAGGAAGTAGCAACTGCTTTTGTAGATACGTTAAAAGAGCTAGGTTTAGATGATAAAGCTCAAGCTTACATAGAATATCGTAAACAAGATGAAGAAAAATGGGAAGAACAAACAAATCCAACAGAAAGACTAGCTAGACTTCAAGGAAAGGATCCAAGTTTAGTTCACGAAAATGCTAATAAGGATAGTAAAGTTTTTAATACGCAACGTGATTTAACAGCCGGAACTGTTGGAAAGACACTAGGTTTGAAGATGATGCCTGAACATGTTGCTAAGGCTCATTTACGTGGTGATATTCATTATCATGACTTGGACTACACACCATGGAGTCCCATGACTAATTGTTGCTTAATTGACTTTAAAGAAATGTTGACCCATGGATTTAAGATTGGTAATGCAGAAGTGGAAAGTCCTCATTCTATTCAAACTGCAACAGCACAAATGGCACAAATCATCGCCAACGTTGCTTCTTCTCAATATGGTGGTTGTTCTGCTGATAGAATTGATGAAGTTTTAGCACCATTTGCTATGAAGAATTATCACAAGCATTTGAAGGAAAGTGAAGAATTTATCACTGATGAGGATAAAATCAAGGCTTTTGCAGTTAAAAGAACTAAAAAAGATATTTATGATGCGATGCAAGCATTAGAGTATGAGATTAATACATTATTTTCATCACAAGGTCAAACACCATTTACTACTTTAGGTTTTGGCTTGGGAACGTCATGGGTTGAAAGAGAAATTCAAAAATCAATTTTGAGAATTAGAATTGCTGGATTGGGTAAAGAAAAGAGAACTGCTATTTTTCCAAAGTTGGTTTTCACAATCAAGAAAGGTGTAAATTTGAAGCCTGAAGATCCTAACTACGACATCAAAGAATTGGCAGTTGAATGTGCTACTAAGAGAATGTATCCTGATGTTTTAATGTACGACAAGATTAAAGAGTTAACAGGTAGTTTCAAAGCGCCAATGGGTTGTCGCTCATTCTTGCAAGGTTGGAAGGATGAAAATGGTCAAGAAGTTAACTCTGGACGGATGAATTTAGGGGTAGTAACAGTTAATTTACCAAGAATAGCTTTAAAAGCTAATGGAGATAAAGATCTATTTTGGCAAATTTTTGATGAGGAAATGCAAGTTGCTAAATCCGCATTAGTTTTCAAGGTTAAACGAGTATTGGATGCTAGTCCTGAAAATGCACCTATTTTGTATCAATTTGGTGCTTTCGGCAAGAGATTAAAACCAGATGGAAATGTAGATGAACTTTTCAAAAATGGTAGAGCAACAGTTTCTTTGGGATACATTGGTTTGTATGAAGTCGGAACAAGTTTCTATGGTCCTGATTGGGAAAATAATCAAGAAGCTCATGACTTTACTTTACAAATTGTTAAAGAGCTAAACTTAAGATGCAAAGCTTGGTCTAAGGAATATAATTATCACTTTAGTGTTTATTCAACTCCAAGTGAATCATTGACAGATCGTTTCTGCAAATTAGATACAGAAAGATTTGGTAAGGTAAAGGATATTACAGACAAAGAATACTATACAAATAGTTTCCACTATGATGTAAGAAAGCATCCATCTCCATTTGAAAAATTGACTTTTGAAATGGATTATCCTAAGTATGCTTCTGGTGGCTTCATCCATTATTGCGAATATCCTAATTTGAGACAAAATCCTAAGGCACTCGAGGCTGTGTGGGACTGGGCTTATGATAAGATAGGTTATTTAGGAACTAATACTCCAATTGATAAATGTTATAAATGTGGATTCCAAGGTGAATTTAAACCAACAGCACGTGGTTTTGAATGTCCTAAGTGTGGTAATCATGATCCTAAGACATGTGATTGTGTAAAGAGAACTTGTGGTTACTTAGGTAATCCTCTACAAAGACCAATGGTACATGGTCGTCACGTTGAAATAGCATCACGAGCTAAAAATTTAATGAATGGAATGGCAGAAGATGAACAATAATGATTCGATTCGTATAAGTGTTGGTGGAGATACAGTCTTTGTTAATAAGGATGATTTTAAAGTAGATAATAGTGAATCAAAAAATAAGCAAAGAAGACGAAAAAGAGGCCCTCGTAATCCACAACCTAAAGAATGGTTAGCAAGTAATTTAAGTCAAATGAAGATTGCAGATTATAAACCATTTAATTTTGTTGATGGTGAAGGAATTAGATGTAGTTTATATGTTAGTGGATGTATGTTTGCTTGCCCAGGTTGCTATAATAAAGCTGCTCAGAATTTTAATTATGGAACCCCATATACCCAAGAACTTGAAGATCAAATTATTAAAGATTTAGGCGAGAGCTATTGTCAAGGATTAACTTTATTAGGTGGAGAACCATTTCTAAATACGCAGGTTTGTTTGAAATTGGTTAAAAGAATAAGAAAAGAATACGGTCACGCAAAAGATATTTGGTCTTGGTCAGGATATACTTGGGATGAATTGATGAAAGAATCTGAAGATAAATTAGAATTATTATATAATTTAGATATTTTAGTTGATGGTAGATTTGAACAAGATTTGATGGATTTAACTTTGCAATTTAGAGGAAGTTCTAATCAAAGGATTATTGATGTACAAAAGTCACTTAAAGAAGGTCAAGTTGTAATTTGGGATAGATTGACTAAATAAATAAAAACTTAACTTTTATATAAGTTTATATATATAGATATTTGAGACTAAAAATATTTGATATAATTACATTAATATAAACATGATAATTGTTTACAAAAAGTTAATTAATATTTTTTGTAAAAGATATTTATTTTTTGGACAATATGTAGTAAAATAAGTATGTGGTTAATTATATTGTAGTACATTGAGGTAGGTCCTTAATTTAGAAAAGAGGCGTTTCATAGATGGTTACACTTTATACATCACCAAGTTGCACATCTTGTCGTAAGGCTCGTGCATGGCTAGAAGAACATAATATTCCATTTGAAGAAAGAAATATTTTTTCTAACCCTTTAAATGTTGATGAAATTAAACAAATTTTACAAATGACAGAAGATGGAACTGAAGAAATTATTTCTAAACGTTCTAAGATTTTTCAAGATTTAGATATTGATTTAGATGAATTACCATTACAAAAACTTTATACATTAATTCAAAAGAATCCTGGTTTGCTTAGAAGACCTATCATAATGGATAGTAAGAGACTTCAAGTTGGATATAATGAAGACGAGATTAGAAGATTCTTACCAAGAGATGTTAGAGCTTTAGAATTGCAAAGAGCACAAGCATTAGTGGATTTGTAAGAATTAGTTAATAGTGGAAAAATGACAAATTGTGTTTTTAAGGAAACATGATTTGTTATTTTTTATCATTTTATACTTACTTTTTATTAGTAAAATAAAAATATATGTGCTACAATTTGGTTGAATTTAAACTGGAAAGTGAGGATATTAAATGCAAGAATTTAAAAATATAATCATTGGATTTGGAAAAGGTGGAAAAACTTTAGCCAAGAATTTAGCTGCTAAAGGAGAGTCAGTATTAGTAGTAGAAAAGTCTAAGAAGATGTATGGTGGAACATGTATTAATATTGCTTGTTTACCATCAAAAAATTTGATCATTAATGCTCAACGTGGAATTAAGTTTGAAGATGCTGTTAAGCAAAAAAATGAAATGACAACAGCTTTAAGAAATAAGAATTATCATATGGTCGCAGATGAAGAAACGGCAACTGTTTTAGATGGGACAGCTAAATTTGTTGGTAATCATACGATTGAAATTGTTTTGGACAGTGGTGAAAAGACTAAGATTAAGGGCGAGAGAATCTTTATTAATACTGGAGCTACTCCGATAATTCCACAAGTTAAAGGTTTGAAAGAAAGTAAGTATATTTTAGATTCAACAGCAGCTATGGATCAAAATTCCTTACCAAATGAATTAGTAATTTTAGGTGCTGGGTATATTGGTATAGAATTTGCTTCAATGTTTGCTCGTTATGGGGCTAAAGTAACAGTTTTAGACACTAACGAAAAGTTTTTAAAGCGTGAAGATGATGATATATCAGAAATGCTTTTCAATGACTTAAGTCAAGATGGGATTGAATTTAAATTAGGAGTAAAAGTTGTAGAAGTTAGAGATCTATCTGATAAAGTGGAAGTTGTTTACGAAATCAATGGTCAAAAACGAACTGTTGAAGCCGATAATTTATTAGTAGCAACGGGAAGAAAGCCGGTAACAGAAAATTTGGGATTGGAAAATACGGATATTGAACTAGATGAACGTGGAGCAATTAAAGTTGATGATTATTTAAGAACAACTGCAGAAAATGTATGGGCAATTGGCGATGTTAAAGGCGGACCTCAATTTACTTACATTTCTCTAGATGACTTTAGAATTATTTTTGACCAACTTTATGGAAAAGGTGAAAGAAAAGTTAGTGATAGAAAGTTAGTTCCTTATAGTGTCTTCACTACACCAGCACTATCTAGAGTTGGTTTAAATGAAGTGGAAGCTAAAAATAAGGGAATTGAGTATAGGCTATTTAAATTGGCAGCTACTTCCATTCCAAAGGCTAAAGTAATAGGAAATACTCGTGGAATGTATAAAATCTTAGTAAATCCAGATACAGAAGAAATTTTAGGTGCGACAATTTACGGTGAAGAATCATATGAAGTAATTAATTTAATTGCGTTGGCGATGAAAGCTAAATTACCATATACAATGTTAAGAGATCAAATTTACACTCATCCAACAATGTCAGAAGCACTAAATGATGTGTTGAAAGGTTAATTGAATAACAAAAAAGTCCTACTTTAATCGGCCATAAGATTAAAGTAGGACTTTTTGACTAACGGATAAAGCCTAATTTAGCCATTAAAACTTTATACCAAACTTGTTTAGATTTATCTTTAACAACTTCTCTTTCATTTCTAATAACATTCTTTAATGGCAATAAATACTTCTTGTACAATCTATTGTTTGAAATCCAGTTATGGAATCTAGGAGAAAACTTAGACGTAAAGTAAATTGATAAAAGAAAGAATGGTACTTGAGGGATTACAGGTAAAGCTAATCCGATTAGTCCTAAAATGAAAAAGAAAATCGCAAGTATTAACCAAATTCCTCTTAAAACAAAACGCATAAAATATCCCCTTTACTATATATTTATAAAAAGTATAGCACAAAATGATTATAAAGTGGTTAAAGATTATTTTAAGAAAATTTATTAATTTGTGCAAAACAGAACAAATTATTTTTTGTAAAAACGAATATTAATAATTAACTCCTCAAATTATAAATGCTTTATTTATAAGTGTTTTTGAGTCACATATAAAAACATTTTATAGATTATATAATATTTGACTATATGAATATGTGAATTGTATCATTAATATTGGAAGTGATTTCTTAATATTTACTTAAGGAGTGGATTAATTATGTCAGAATTTCGCATTGAAGAAGATACATTAGGAGAAGTAAAGATTCCTAAGACTGCACTCTGGGGACCACAAACAGAACGTAGTCGTAACAATTTCCCAACTGGTCGCTTTATGCCAATTGAAATAATTCGTGCTTTACTTCAAATTAAAAAGGCAGCTGCACAATCAAATATGGAATTAAACCAAATTAGTGAAGCAAAGGGAAAGTTAATTGTTGAAAGTATCGATACTTTACTTGCTTTAAGTGATGAAGATCTTCGTAAAGATTTCCCATTAAAAGTTTATCAAACAGGTTCTGGTACTCAAACAAATATGAACTGTAATGAAGTAGTAGCTCATCAAGCTGCAAAATTAAATCCTGAACTTGAAATTTTACCTAACGATGATGTTAATAAAGGTCAAAGTTCTAATGATATTTTCCCAACAGCAATGAATATTGTAGCTGCAGATGCAGTAGCTAAGTTGGAAGAATCTGCACAACATTTGATTGATGAATTAAAGAAAAAACAAGAAAAATATTGGAGAGTAGTTAAGATTGGACGTACTCATTTACAAGATGCTACACCATTAACTTTTGGTCAAGAAGTATCTGGCTGGGTATCAGCTCTAGAACATGATCTTGAATACTTAAAACAATTAGACGGTACACTTTTAGAATTAGCAATGGGTGGTACTGCAGTAGGAACTGGTTTGAATGCTGCTCCTGGATTTGCTGATGTAATTGCTGAAAAAGTTGGTAAAGTATACGGACATGAATTTACAGCTAAAAGTAATAAATTCTATGGATTATCTCATCACTCTAACTTAAATGTAGTTCATGGAGCAATGAAGACTTTAGCAGACGACTTGATGAAGATTGCTAATGATGTACGTTTCTTAGCTTCAGGTCCACGTGCAGGATATGATGAATTGAATATCCCAGCAAATGAACCAGGATCTTCCATTATGCCTGGTAAAGTAAACCCAACTCAAGCAGAAGCAATTACTATGGCTGCAGTTCGTGTTACAGGTAATGATATTGTAGTTGGTATGGCTTCTTCTCAAGGTAATTTTGAAATGAATGTTTACAAGCCAGTATTAATCGAAGCATTCTTGGAATCAGCTGACTTATTAGCAGGAACAATGAGAGGCTTTGCAGATAAGATGATTAGTGGTTTAACTGTTAACGAAAATCGCATGAAAGAATTAGTGGATAATTCCTTGATGACAGTTACTGCTCTTTCTCCACATATTGGATACCATGACAGTGCTAAAATTGCTCAAAAGGCAGATAAAGAAGGAACGACTTTGCGTGAAGCTGCAATTGCATCAGGTAAGGTAACTCCTGAACAATTTGATGAATGGGTAGATCCATTGAAGATGACAAATATCGATCGATAAACTTTTAGGAGGATATATAATGGCTGAAAAATTTATTTTTGAACCATGGAATATTTCGAAATTGGAAAGTAGCTATGATGTTGTAATCGTAGGTTCTGGTAGTACAGGTTTAACAGCTGCTATTCAAGCACATGAATTAGGTTTGAAGCCAGTTGTTTTAGAAAAAATGGAAAAATTTGGTGGTAATACTAATCGTGCTTCTTCAGGAATGAATGCTGCTGAAACTAACATCCAATTACATCATGGAATTGTTGATAATATGGATGACTTTTATAAGGAAACTTATAAAGGTGGTGGAAAGTTAAATGATCCAGAATTATTAAAATATTTCACTAGTCATTCAGCTCTTGCAATTGATTGGTTAAAAGACCATGGAATTGAATTAGACGAACTAACTTTCACTGGTGGTATGAGTAAAATGAGAACTCATCGCCCATCTAGCATGGCACCAATTGGAGCTTTCTTGATAAAGAATTTATTAAAGATTGCTCAAACTGAAGACTTACCAGTTTTTAATAATGTAACTGTTACAAAAGTTAATAAAGAAGATGGTCGAGTAAATGGTGTTACTGTAGAAACTAGTGAAGGTGAGAAGGTAATTAATGCTAAAACGGTATTACTAGCTACAGGTGGTTTTGGTGCTGCTCAAGATATTATTAAGAAATATCGTCCAGATTTAGCCAGCTATAAAACAACTAATCACCCTGGAGCTACTGGAGATGGCATTAAGTTAGCTGAAGAATTAGGTGCCCAAGTTGTACAAATGAATTTAATTCAAGTACATCCAACTGTACAACAAGATACACCACATGCCTTCTTAATTGGCGAAGCTGTTCGTGGTGAAGGTGGCATTTTAGTAAATGGTGAAGGACAACGTTTTGTAAATGAACTTAATACAAGAAAAGTTGTTTCTAACGCTATTACTGCTTTGCCTGAACACAGTGCATACTTAATTTTTGATAAAGATATTCGCAGTCGAGTAAAAGCTATTGAATTCTACGATAGTATCGGCTTGGTAGAACATGGATCTGATTTGAAAGAATTAGCAGAAAAGATTAATGTTCCTGCAGATAAATTAGAAGCAACAGTTAACAACTGGAATCAAATGGTTGCTGCTGGTAAAGATACTGATTTTGATCGTAAAACAGGAATGGAAAGAAAGATTAGTGAAGCTCCATACTACGCTATTCATATTGCACCTGCTATCCATTATACAATGGGTGGAATCCATATTGACAGTCGTACAAGAGTTATAGATGGAAATGGTGATATAATTCCTGGTCTCTTAGCTGCTGGAGAAGTTGCAGGTGGTTTACACGGCAATAATCGTATCGGTGGTAACTCTATTGCAGAAACGGTTATTTTCGGTATACAAGCTGGACGTGAAGCATTTTTAGAAAAATAACAAATAAAGGTTGAGCAGAAGAATCTCAACCTTTTTCTAAGGATTTGTAAGATGAACAAATCCCCTACATAGAGAAGTTTGGAGAATTTTTTATGAAATCATTGGAAAAAGTTGATTATAAAAAGTTTATAGTCCCAGTTATAGTGGGCTTAATTATCTGGTTTGCAACTCCACTTAGACCAGTAGCAATTTCAGTTGCTGGTTGGCATATGTTTGCTTTGTTTGTTGCTACTATTATTGCATGTATTACACAACCTCTACCAATTGGTGCAGTTTCGATTATTGCTTTTGCTTTGGTTGTTTTGACGAAAACTGTGCCAATGGAAAAGGCAATCGTAGGATTTGGTAATGCAAGTATTTGGTTGATTGCAATGGCATTCTTTATCGCCCGTGGCTTTATTAAAACAGGATTGGGTAGAAGAATTGCCTTGATATTTGTTAAGTTATTCGGTAAACGTACTTTGGGATTAGCTTATTCATTAATCGGGGTAGATTTGATTTTAGCACCAGCAATGCCTTCTAATACAGCACGTGCAGGCGGTATCATGTACCCAATTATTGAATCATTAGCCAAAGAATTTGACTCAGATCCTAAGAAGAAAACAGAAAGAAAAATCGGTTCATTTCTAATTTTTGCTGAATACCATGGTAATATGATTACTTCAGCAATGTTTATGACAGCGATGGCCGGAAATCCTTTAGTTCAAACTTTAGCTAAGAGTAATGGTGTGCATCTTCAATGGATGGATTGGTTCTTAGCTGGATTAGTTCCAGGTTTATTGTCATTAATTATCATTCCATTTATTATTTACAAGCTTTATCCACCTGAAATAAAAGAGACTCCAAATGCTAAGGAATGGGCAGATTCAGAATTAGAAAAAATGGGTAAAATAACAGTTCCTGAAAAAGTAATGATTGGAATCTTTATTTTTGCATTATTATTGTGGGTTTTAGGTAGTACATTAAAGATAGACGCTACTCTAACAGCCTTTATGGCACTTTCTTTATTATTAATCACAGGAGTTTTAACTTGGAAAGATATTTTAAATGAAAGTGGCGCTTGGAATACATTGACTTGGTTCTCTGTTTTAGTAATGATGGCTAGCCAATTAAATGAATTAGGTTTTATTCCTTGGTTGAGTAAGACAATTGCCGGTTCATTACATGGTATTAGTTGGTTCTTTATCTTATTGATTTTAGTTCTAGCATTCTTCTATAGCCATTACTTATTTGCATCTTCAACAGCACATATCAGTGCGATGTACGGAGCTTTGTTAGGTGTAGCAGTATCTGCTGGTGTTCCAGGAATGTTAGCAGCTTTGATGTTGGGATTCTTTGGTAATCTTTGTGCCTCTACAACACATTATGCTTCAGGTCCAGCACCAGTATTATTTGGATCGGGATATGTAACACAATCTAAATGGTGGCAAATGAATGCATTTCTAGGAATCATTTATATTATATTGTGGATGAGTGTAGGAACTCTTTGGATGAAAGTTATAGGTATGTGGTAAAAAAGCATAGTTGATTTTAATAAATATATAGTTAGAATAATATAAAAAGGGGTTGTATCCTTCCTTGAGGGCAACTCTTTTTTTATAGATAAAATTTTGAGGTTTCTACTATGAAAAATTTTGATATAGAAAAAATAAAGCGGATAACTAATCAAGGAAAACTATACTATGATTTTGACGAAGATATAGATAATGCAAGAAACCATGCTTTTAGTAATTGTCGTAAGTATAATAGTGATTATCAAATTGAAGGAAGGGCGGACAAAAATTTAATTTTAGATTTATTAGGAAATTACGGCGAAAACTTTACATTTGAACCAGGCTTTATTTGTGAATTTGGCTTTAATTTTCATGTCGGGGATAATGTTTCGATAGGTAAGGGATTTAAATTAATAGATTGTAATGATGTTTTTTTAGGAAATAATGTTCAAATCGGAAATAATGTAGGTATATTTACTTCTAAGCATGCTGAAAATCCTCAGTATCGTGCAAATCATTGGGTTAAAGATCTTCCAATAACTATTGGAAATAATGTTGTCCTTGAAGATGATGTTGTGATTGGTGGAGGAGTAACAATAGGAGATAATGTAATAGTTGAAAGAAATAGTGTAATTATTAAAGATATACCTAGTAACTCTAGAGTTTGGGGAAATTCTCCGAGTATAAAACCGCTTAAATAATCATTTGCATGCACTTGAAATCGCTTTAAATAAATAATATTATATACAATGTAATTAGTTGAAGAAACGAGAGTGAGTTTTATGAAAAAAATTATTGTAATTAATTCTGGAAGTTCTAGTCTGAAATTTAAATTATTTGAGTCTCCATCTAAAAATGTTTTAGCAAGTGGTTTGATTGAAAGAATAGGTTTAGATGATTCAATTATTACAATTAAATATAATAATAAAAAATATCGTGAAGTCCAGACAATAAAAGATCATACTGCTGCGGTGGATTTATTGCTTCAGCTATTAAAGAAATTAAATATTGTAACTAATTTAAATGAAATTAGTGCGGTAGGCCATCGTGTAGTTGCTGGTGGTGAATATTTCAAAAAATCTGTTCCTATAGATAGTAGTGTAATTGAAAAAATTGAAGATATTATTGAATTGGCTCCGTTACATAATCCTGCTAATTTAGTTGGAATTAAAGTTTTTAAAAAATTATTACCAAATGCATTAAGTGTTGCTGCTTTTGATACGGCCTTTCATCAAACTTTACCTAAAGAAAACTTTATGTATAGTACACCATATGAATGGTATAAAAATTATGGTGTAAGGCGATATGGAGCACATGGTATAAGTCATCGTTATGTATCTTTGCGTGCAGCTAAATTAATGGGAAAACCTGTTGAAGATTTAAAATTAGTAACATGCCATTTAGGTGCAGGAGCTTCTATTACAGCCGTAAAGAATGGAAAATCTTTTGATACATCTATGGGATTTACACCATTAACGGGGATTCAAATGGCTACTCGTTCTGGGGATGTAGATGTTTCATTAGTAGCATATATGATGAAGAAGTTAAAAGTGAAATCTGTTTCTGAAATTTTGTATATGTTGAACAAAGAGTCAGGATTTTTAGGTGTGTCTGGTGTATCTTTGGATATGCGCGATGTTGAGGCAGCTGCAGCTAAAAACAATAAGAGAGCAGAATTAGCTATTAAGTTATTCTACAATGATATTGTCAAGTATATTGGACAATATTATATGGAAATGGAAGGTATTGATGGTATTGTCTTTACTGCTGGTATTGGTGAAAATTCACCAGAAACCAGGGAAGCTATAATGAATAAGTTATCGTTTTTAGGAGTAACAATTAATAAAGATGAAAATTCTAAGCGTGGTACAGAAGGTATTGTTTCTGGAAAAGATTCAAGTATTACAGTAATGCGGATTCCAACAGATGAAGAATATATGATTTGTTGTGATGTAGAAGCATTAATGAATAAATAATAAAATTTGATTATATAAAACAATAGGATTGAGATTATGAATTTTTCAAAATCTCAATCCTATATTATTTTGCCTTTCTTAATTTGATGAAGTAATAGCCAATAATTGTTAAGCCTAAGAGAATAACAATTATTGTAGTAAAAGAATCAAAAACTGTAAGAATTTTTTCCCAAGATGCTCCAAGATAGTGTCCAGAGCAAATTAAAATAGTATTCCAAATAGCTGTGCCTAAAGATGAAAGAACGACAAATTTCTTCCAATCAAAATGTGTCATTCCAGCTGGGATAGAAATTAAACTTCTGATTACCGGAACTAGTCTGCCAAAAAAGATTGCTTTACTACCGTGTTTTTTGAAGAAACTAATAGACTTGGCTATATCTTTATCGTTAAAGTGAAGTAATTGTCCAACTTTTCCAGATAATATTTTTTCCAGACGTTCAGCTGAAAGTAGATACCCAGCTAGATATAGTATTAAAGCACCTAAAACAGCTCCAATGGTAGATGCAACTATTACCCCTAGAATGTGTAATTCGCTATTTAAAGTCAAAAAACCAGCAAAAGTTAGAATTACTTCTGATGGAATAGGGGGAAAAATATTTTCAAGAGCAATCAGCAGTGCAATTGCCAAGTAACCGTATTGATTAATAAGCTCGGTAAGAACTGTTGTGTTCATGAAAACCTCCAAATTAGTTATTGTTTTGTTCAAATAATCCCTTTATCCAATTGGTAAATTGTGTCCACCAATTCTCAGAATTATTTGTATCAGTATTTTCGTTACTGGAGCTATCATCTACAACACTAGAAGTGTCAGAGGATGAAGTTGTATTACTTGATTCGTTAGTGTTAGTATCTGTGTCTGTGGAATTATCAGATTTTTGTCCAAAAATACCTTTTATCCAATCAGTGAATTTAGCGAACCAGCCCTTAGCTTCTTCAGCTGTTTGACCAAATTTTTCACTATTAGCCCAATTTTTTGCTTTATTCATCAAGTTACCAGTTGAATTTTTTACATTATTAATCGTATCATCAACGGTATTTACGTAAGTTTTACTTGATGAAATAGGAGCATTTTGAAATACTACTAAAGCATTAACAATTTGTGTAATCTGAGTTTGATTAGTTGTATCGGCTATACCACGTTTTTCCAGAGCTTTATTTAACATATCTTGGATGTCTTGTTTAGTCGCTAAGTTACTAGAATCATCTTGTTTTTGCTGAGCAATTTGTTTTGAAACATCACCTACAGCTGCCATTAATTTTCCGGGATAGCTTTTATCATCTTTGTTAGCATCGATAGCAGATTGAGTAGCATCTAAAACGTTATTTGCAGCAGAAGTGTTTTCAGAATTGATATTTACCCCGTCAGTAGCTAAAGCTTTATAAACACCTGTTAAAGCAGATTCACCAGATACAGCTCGGTTAGCAGTAACGACAATACTTACATCAGTTACACCAGCCATTTGTGCAACCATAGCATATTGTTGAGCAGTAACCTCAGTAATATTATTTTCACCATTATAATTCTTTATATTAACTTTAACCCCAGAACCTGGATCACCAGGAGCGATAGCAACAGAACTAATCATAGCAGCGTTAGTTGTATTACTATTATTATTAATATATTTACGGTAATCATCTGCTGTTGCCGTCATAGTTTTAAATGAAGAATCTGTTTGTAAAACATCATTTAAACTTGAGTAGATATCTGATGAGACTCCAGATCCGTAGACTACGTATGCAGAATTTAGAGTGTGTGTATTTGAGTTACTAGAATTTGAATTAGTTGTATCTGCAAATACAGAAATATTCTGTATAACAGGAACAATGGGACTAATAATAGTGGTGGCTATAATAGTTCCTGTTATAATTTTAATAATATTTTTTGATTTCATAGAAATACCCCTCCTAAATAAAGGAATAGTTTTATAATATAAATTATACCATGTATAAAAAGAAGATACTGTTTAAGAATTTGCAAACAGTCTTAAATTAAAATGTAATTAATCTATTGAAAATTTAGAATTATTGTCAATATTGTGTTAAGCTATATGTGATAAAACGTTTTATTTTTTATTTGAGTTTATTTTATGAGCTTAGGAGGAACGGATATGGTTTCGAAAAATAATTATCAATTCTACCAACAAAAGCATGCCGATGGGAAGCAACGTTGGGGACTACGGAAGTTATCTGTAGGAGTAGCATCAGTATTGTTGGGGACAACTTTTATGCTATATAGCAACCATGCGGTATCAGCCGATACGGTGCCAACTACTACACCTACTGATGCTACTGTTCAAACAGATAGCAATGTAGCAGACCATCAAAGTTCTGAAGTAACATTGCGGACTACAGCTGATAAAGAAGAAACGGTAGCAACCACAACTAATGCTGAAGAAAAAGTAGTGGCAACAAATACCCAAGATACTACGCAAGATAAAGGCAAGCAGACAAATGCGAATGAAACTACGCAAAATACTACCAATGTCGACAAAAAAGATACTGAAGTAACGCCGACTAACGACGCAACAACAGCTACACCGAAGACAACCGCCAAGGTTAACGCACTAGTTGCACCAACAGCAATGAAGGCAGTAGTAAATCCAACTAGTACTGATCCGACCACAAGTAACAATGAAGAACCCTCGACTAGCTTACCTTGGTATTCTTTTTCGTTAGTGACCACAAGTAACAATGAAAAACCCTCGACTAGCTTACCGATGTCAAACCAAGACATTAAGCTGGATTCCCAGCCCATGTTAACGGAGATAACTAATAAGCCCACGGATAACTGGGTATACAATAACCTGAAGCGTTATTGGATCAAATCAACAGCAACAGTAAAGGGAATCTTGCAAACCCATACTACCAACGATGAGAGCGGGAGATACTACTTTGCCGGTGTTGCTAACTATAATGAATCTTACCATGTTATCTATTTGTTGGCCCGCTCAAATAATTTGAATGATAATAATTTATATGTAACAATTTTGCATACTGGAAGGTATCAAAATATACAAGAAGAAGTGGTAGCACCTGGTGAATCAAAGAAGGTTGAGTATAGTAACGGGACAGGTGGAACTACTTATCCTCCAATTTTTACTAATTATGATGGGACTAGTGTTTCAATTGGTCTTGATGGGATCGAAAAAGGCGATGATATATATGGCATGGTGGTTGGTTTTGCATATGGTTCCGATACCGGAATTCATGGAGACCCAGCTTCAATGGGAAATGGCTTTATGACGACTCCAATGCCAACGAAAACGACAACTACGATTCATTATATTGATCAAGCAACGGGAGAAGAACTTGCAGCGCCAAAATCTTTTGAAGGTGTTGCTTATCAGAAATACACAATTACCGGAGAGGCACCAACTATTGATGGATATACATTGAAACAATCGCCAAAGACCACAGGATATATCTCCCCATATAAAGTGGGTGAATCGTATGATTTTAGACTTGATAAACATGTAGTTATAAAGCAAACAGTAATTAACTCTCAAGGGTTGATTCGAGTTATTGCATATTATGATGGTGAAGCGATTAATAGTACGAAACGTTACTTGGGGAACATGCCAAATGTTAACGATCGCATGTCGTTTTTATCGCATGGAAAATGGTACACATATATAAATCAAATTACATCAACTAATGATGGTATTGTTTACTATTATGCAAAGGATGGTAGTGAAGATAAGTCTGAAGTTAAAGTTCATTATATCGATGTAACTGGGAATAAAAATTCTATTTTTGTACCGGGAGATGGGGAAGAAGTAAAAACAGATACGATTAGTGGTAAATTGGGAGAAAATTATAATTATAATGTCAATATACCAACGGACTATAATTTGGCGACCAATCAAGCAAATACTGTAACTGGAACATATACTATTGATCATCACGATGAATATGTGTATGTAGTCAAAAAGACTTCA
>NZ_JANFQI010000015.1:0-19674 GCF_024436335.1 Ligilactobacillus sp. MP3 | reverse complement strand
AATTAATTGATAGTGCTATCTCTAAGAACCAATTTTGTTCCTAAGATAACTTTTTTTGCAACGTTAAATGGATGAGCGATGTAATCCAATAGTAAGTTAACGGCTTCAACGCCCATTTCTTCAGTGAATACTTTAATACTACTTAATGATGGGTAAACATATTTAGTAATAGAAGTATCGTTAAAAGAAATGATACTTACTCGATCAGGAATAGAAATCTTTTCTTCTTGAAGCGCTCTGACTGCGCCAATAGCAATAGCATCATTAGCAGCAAAAAATGCTTCTGGAAGGTTATCGCCTAATTCTACGATAGCTTTTTTCATCATTTTGTATCCAGATTCAGGATTAAAACTTCCAACATATACATTTTGATGGTTGTAAAGATTTAAACGACTAAGATAATCTTTAAATATAGTAAAACGTAAATCAATCAAAGTTTGAGAATTATCAGAAGTATGTTCCTCACCTGCTAATAATCCGATGTTTTTTTGACCTTTTTCTAAGAAGTGATCTAAAACAGTGATAACGGAATTTTGGAAATCAGTTACGACACAACTAAAACCATTGCTTAAGGAATCACTGTCAACAAAGATTAAATTAGCATTTAGATTATCAAGTTGTTGTATTTCATTAGTACTATATTTTCCAATTGCAATGATTCCATCGACATTTTGGATTGCATCTAAAGGATCATCGTGGAAAATACGAACAACTTCATATCCCAATTCTTGAGCTCTTTTTTCGATTCCTAGACGAATTGAATAGTAGTACAAGTCTGTTAATTCTTGAGCTTCAGTATACCATTGCACAATGGCTATCTTATTTAAATGTTCTTCTTTATTCTTCTTTTTATGTTTAGAATAATTTAACTTTTCAGCAGTTTTAAAAATTCTTCTTTTAGTCTCATCACCAACAGATAACGATTCATCATAATTTAAAACACGAGAGACGGTTGCTGGTGAAACGCCTGCAAGTTTGGCGATATCTTTAATAGTAGCCATATAACCCCATCTTTCTAAGTAACTTCAATATATATTGTATCATAGATTGATATAATAATAAATTTTTCTCATATTTTTAGTAAATTTTATTGAAAAGTTTACTAAAAAGTACTACAATAAAATTGTTAATAAAACGTTTTCTTTATACGAGATAACGAGGAGGATTCTATTATGGATAAAAAGGTAATTAATGATAAATTTACAGAAATTTTTGGTGAACAAGCTGAAGCTACATTCTTCTCACCAGGACGTATTAATTTAATTGGTGAACATACAGACTATAATGGTGGTCATGTTTTCCCATGTGCAATTAGCTTAGGAACTTATGGTGCTGCTCGTAAACGTGAAGATAATAAATTACGTTTTTATTCCGCTAACTTTGAAGATTTAGGAATTATCGAAACATCACTTGATGATTTAAAGTACGACAAAAAAGACAATTGGGTAAATTATGCTAAAGGGATGATTTATTTCTTAAAGGAAACTGGTCATGATGTTGATAAAGGAATGGACATCTTTATTGAAGGAAATATTCCTAATGGTTCCGGCTTATCTTCATCTGCTTCATTAGAAATGTTAATTGGTGTAATTGCCCAAGAATTATTTAACTTAGATATTGATCGTGTTGACTTAGTTAAGTTAGGAATGGAAACAGAAAATAAATTTATTGGTGTAAATTCTGGTATTATGGATCAATTTGCAGTAGGAATGGGTAAACAAAACCAAGCAATCTTATTAGATACTAATACTCTTGAATATTCATATGCACCAGTAGATATGGGAAATAACGTAATTGTTATTATGAATACAAACAAACGTCGTGAATTAGCTGATTCTAAGTATAATGAACGTCGTAGTGAATGTGAAACTGCAGTAGGTGAATTGCAAGCTAAATTAGATATTAATACTTTAGGTGAACTAGATGCTCAAACTTTTGATGAATATGCTTACTTAATTGAAGACGAAAATCGTTTGAAGAGAGCACGCCATGCTGTATGGGAAAATCAACGTACAATGCAAGCACAAGCTGCATTAGAAGAAGGTGACCTAGAAAAATTCGGTCGCTTAGTAAATGCATCACATGTTTCACTTGAACATGATTATGAAGTTACAGGAATCGAGCTTGATACATTAGCACATACTGCTTGGAAACAAGAAGGTGTACTTGGAGCTCGTATGACTGGTGCTGGTTTTGGTGGTTGTGGTATCGCAATTGTTGATAAAGACAAAGTTGAAGCATTTAAAGAAAATGTGGGTAAGGTTTATACAGAAAAGATAGGTTATGCTCCTGCATTCTATATTGCAGAAATTGCAGATGGAACAAAAGTACTTTAATAAAGAATAATTAATGGAGGGATTTTGATGGCTACTTTAGTTTTAGGTGGAGCTGGATATATTGGTTCACATACAGTGGATAGATTGATAGAGAAGGGTGAAAAAACAATCGTTGTTGATAGTCTGGTGACTGGACATCGTCAAGCGGTTAACAAGGATGCTAAGTTTTATCAAGGAGATATTGCAGATAAAGATTTTATGCGTCAAGTTTTTAAAGAAAACTCTGATATAGATGCGGTCATTCACTTTGCTGCCTATTCTTTAGTAGCAGAGTCCATGAAAAAGCCATTGAAGTATTTTGATAACAATACTGCTGGAATGGTTAAGTTATTAGAAGTAATGAATGAATTTTCAATTGATAAAATTGTTTTTTCATCTACAGCAGCTACTTACGGTATTCCAGAAGAAGTTCCCATTAAGGAAACAACTCCACAAAATCCAATCAATCCATATGGAGAAAGTAAGTTAATGATGGAAAAGATTATGCGTTGGGCTGATAAAGCATATGGAATAAAATTTGTACCATTACGTTACTTTAATGTGGCTGGTGCTAAACCTGATGGATCAATCGGTGAAGATCATATGCCTGAAACTCATCTTTTACCAATTGTGTTACAAGTAGCAATGGGTAAAAGAGATAAGCTACAAATCTTTGGCGATGATTATAATACTCCAGATGGTACTAATATAAGAGATTATGTTCATCCTTTAGATTTGGCAGATGCGCATATTCTAGCGGTAGATTATCTAAAAGCCGGTAATCCAAGTACGGCATTTAACTTAGGTTCGTCTACAGGTTTTTCTAATCGAGAAATTTTAGAAGCTGCAAGAAAGGTTACAAATAAAGAAATCCCAGCTGAAATAGCACCTAGACGTGGTGGAGATCCAGATGTATTAGTGGCTTCTTCTACAAAAGCGCGAGAAGTTTTAGGTTGGAAACCTCAATTTGATGATATTAGTAAGATTATTGAGACAGCGTGGAAGTGGCACACTTTACATCCAGAAGGTTATCAAGATAAGTAAAGAGAGGTTCTGAGAAAGATGGATGATAAATTACTATTAGATACATTTATAAAACAAGTAATTGAACAAGGAAATTATACAGAACTTGATAGGAATTACTTATATAATCGGATTTTGAATTTGGTAGGAGAAGGTGTTGAAAAACTAACAACTACTAAAAATGAAATTATTGATTTAAAAGACGGGCTAGTCGAATATGCTGTCCAACATGGTAAAGTTGGTGAAACTTTGAATGAACAAGATTGTTTAGGCGCAGAGTTGATGAATTTCATTACTCCTTTACCAAGTAAAGTTAATCAAGATTTTTGGCAAACTTACCAACAAAATTCACCAGAAGAAGCTATTCAGAATTTTTATGATTTAAGTAAGCGAAATGACTATATTAAGACAAAAGCTATTGCGAAAAATATTTATTTTCCAGTTGAAACATCATATGGACAATTAGAGATAACAATTAATTTATCGAAGCCTGAGAAGGATCCAAAACAAATTGCTTTGGCTAAAAAGATGAAGGCAAGTGGATACCCTCTATGTCAACTTTGTATGGAAAATGAAGGCTATCAAGGAAGAGTTAATTATCCTGCAAGAGCAAATCATAGAATTATTCGTTTCGATTTAGATGATAAACAATGGGGATTCCAATATTCGCCATATGCTTATTTTAATGAACATTGTATTTTCTTAGATACAATTCATGAACCAATGGAAATCACCAAGCAAACATTCAATAATTTGTTAGGTATTATTGAGCAATTTCCAGGATATTTTGTAGGAAGTAATGCTGATCTGCCAATTGTAGGTGGTTCTATATTAACACATGAACATTATCAAGGTGGACGTCATACTTTCGCGATGGAAAAAGCACCAATAGAAACAGAATTAAAATTTGTAGGTTATGAAGATATACAAGCAGGAATTGTTAAATGGCCAATGTCAGTTATTCGTTTACGTGGAAATTCAAAAGAAGATTTAGTAGATCTAGCTGATAAAATTCTAAAAACTTGGCGTGGGTATTCAGATGAAAAAGTTTCTGTCTTAGCTGAATCTAATGGTGAAAAACATCATACTATTACGCCAATTGCTCGCAAACGAGATGGACAGTTAGAATTAGATTTGGTATTGCGTGATAATCAAACTTCAGAACAATATCCAGATGGTATCTACCATCCTCATCCAGATGTTCAACATATTAAGAAAGAAAATATTGGGTTAATTGAAGTAATGGGATTAGCAATTTTACCTCCTCGTTTGAAAGGTGAACTTCAAGAAGTTGAGAAATACTTATTAGGTCAAGAAAATAAAATGGAAGAATATCATCAAGTGTGGGCTGATGATATTAAACAAAAATATTCAGATATAAATCAAGATAATGTTGATACAATTATTCATCAAGAATTAGGTCGAGTATTTGCTAGAGTGCTAGAAGATGCTGGAGTTTATAAGCATGATGAAACCGGTAGAATGGCATTTAAACGTTTTGTAGAAGAAGTAGGCATTGTGGATTAAAGTAAACTATAGCTAAGGAAGGTTTGGTAAAATGGTAGATTTAATTACAGTAGATAAAGAAAATCGAGTTTTTCATTTGCATAATGAGCAACTTTCATATATTTTTTCAATTGAAGATGGCGATACTATTAGTCATTTATATTTTGGTAAAAGGGTAAAAAGTTATCATGGACAATTACGTTATCCACGAGTAGATAGAGGATTTTCTGGTAATTTACCAGGTAGTTTAGATAGAACCTTTTCCAAAGATACTTTGCCACAAGAATATAGTAGTGCCGGTGAGATGGATTATCGAGTTCCAGCAACAGTAGTGCGTCAAAAAGATGGCTCAAATGGATTAATGCTAAAATATAAGACTTACAAAGTTGAAGAAGGAAAACCTGAATTGACAGGACTTCCAGCAGCTTATGTAGAGTCAGAATCGGAAGCTAATACTTTGATTGTTACGCTAGAAGACGAGAAAAGTGGAGTTTTATTTGACTTACTATATACAATATATCGTGATTATCCAATTATTACACGTTCAGTTAAGGTTAAGAATCTAGGACAAGAAAATGTAAACTTGGAAAAAGTTGCATCCATGCAAATAGATTTCTCTCAACGAGACTTTGATGTAATTAGTTTACCAGGAGCCCATGTAAACGAACGTCATTTAGAAAGACAAAAATTAGGATATGGGATTCAAACATTTGGTAGCATTCGTGGTACTTCTAGTCATCAAATGAATCCGTTTGTTGCTTTGGTTGATAGTAATACTGATGAATTTAATGGTGCTGCGTATGGCTTTGCGTTAGTTTACTCAGGAAACCATGCTTTTGAAATTGAAAAAGATCAACTTGATCAAGTTCGATTATTAGTAGGGATTAATGGTTATAATTTCAATTGGCAATTGCCAGCAGGGGAAAGTTTCCAAACTCCAGAAGTATTAATGACATATACTGATAATGGATTGAATGCTATGAGTAAGGCATTTCATAATATTATCAGAGATAGAATTACACGTTTCAAATATAAATATAAGGAACGCCCAATTCTAGTTAATAATTGGGAAGCTACATATTTTGACTTTGATGAAGATAAATTAAAGCCAATCGTAGACGAAGCCAAGGAACTGGGGATAGAGATGTTTGTATTAGATGATGGATGGTTTGGTCATCGCGATGACGATAATTCATCATTAGGTGATTGGAATGTATATGAGAAAAAATTCCCTCAAGGCTTAAAACATTTTGCAGATTACGTACACAGCAAAGATTTGAAATTTGGTATTTGGTTTGAACCAGAAATGATTTCAATGGATTCGGAATTATATAGAAGCCATCCTGAATATTTGATGCAAGTTCCAGGAAGACAACCAAGTCCATCGCGTAATCAATATATTTTAGATATGACAAGAAAAGATGTCAGAGATGACATAGTTGATCAGGTTTCAACTATTATTGCTGATAATGACATTGATTATGTTAAGTGGGATATGAATCGTAATTTATCTGATATCTATTCACAAAATCTACCTGCAGATAGACAGGGTGAAGTTTATCATCGCTATGTTTTAGGGGTTTATGATATTTTAGAAAGAATAACTAGCAAGTTCCCAGATGTTTTATTTGAAGGCTGCTCTGGCGGTGGTGGACGATTTGATGCAGGCTTTGTTTACTACATGCCACAAAGCTGGACTAGTGATAATACGGACGCGATTGCCAGATTAACTATTCAATATGGTACAAGTTTAGTATATCCACCATCAATGATGACAGCTCATGTGTCTGCAGTTCCAAATCATCAAACTGGTAGAGTGACACCAATCGATACTAGAGGTGCAGTTGCTATGAGTGCAGTCTTTGGTTATGAGTTAGACTTAACAACATTGACAGACGAAGAAAAAGAAATTGTTAAAAAACAAGTAAATCAATACAAGGGTATTAGAAAATTAGTCCAATATGGAGATTTCTATCGTTTACAATCTTCTAAAGATGGTAATAAAACAGCTTGGATGTTTGTAAGCCCTCAAAAAGATGAAGCAGTAGTAATGGTATGTAAAGTTTTAGCAGAAGCTCAACCTGTATTAACGAAAACTAAATTATATGGATTAGATACCAATAGGAACTACCGTGATGTTGAAACTAATAAGGTTTATGGTGGCGATGAATTAATGGAATTAGGATTCTATGATCCTATTATCCGTAATGACTATGCTGCTACAATGTATCATTTTAAAGCTGAATAAATAAAAAAAGAGATGTAAGTTGAATTTCAACTACATCTCTTTTTAAAATTGTAGATATTCCCAAATTGTCCAACCTAGACCATCAACTTCAAACCAAAGCATACGACCGACACGGTTACGAGCAGTTATGAGCACAGTTTTTCCATTTTCTATCTCATTAATTTTTTTACCGAATGGTCGATCATAAAGAGCAAGTTTTTGGTTAGGTACAAAGTTAATTTCAGCAGTAACAGATAATTTAACTGGTTCAGGAATACTTAGTTCAGGATCATCCTGGATAGGAGCGATCTTTAATGTATCTGATAAAGTATATGGATTGTTTTCTAGTAATTCCATACGTTGTTCATCAAATTTAACCCAGGCATTTCCGCCAATGTTATACCACCAATCATTATTGATAAGCTGAATAGACTCAAATGTTTGCCAAACAGTATCTGGAGCAAGTGTGACAGATATATCATGTCCTTCGGGTTCTGTATAACTTAAACAATAAGAATTGATACGAAGATAATGCACATTATGATCAACAATTTTCCAACGTGATTTACGATAATAGTATGTGACTAATTGTTGTTTATCTGAGAAGACACCACGAGTAGGACCAACAGCTTTTTGTAGTGAATAGTCAGGGATGGTAGGGGCATTTAATTCAAAACGTTCCCCAAAATCTCCTCGGATAAAGACAGGACGCATCAGTAACTTTTGCTTATCAATATCTTGTGAAAATAGCCAAACATCAGCCCCTTGATGTTTACGATAGGTAAGAGTTACAGAACCATATGGATCAACAAAGGCACTGGTAAATCCTGAAATATTAATTAAGTCATAGTTGGGAAATTCTTTGAATCTTAAATGAAGTTCTTCGCCAATATATCCAGAAATAATTTGTGGAGTAGTCAGACTTTGACCACGATCGTCTTGATATATGATGATTAAAGTAGCGTTATGTCCAACTTTAGTGATAGGTTCTTTATTTTTATCTGAGAGATCACTTTTTTCAACTGTGGATATATCATTTTTTTGTTTTGTTTCATTATTTTTATTAAACTTCATCAAGTTTTTTACTGAGTCTAAGAATGCCATTATTTCACCTCATTTCATGAAGAACTATTATCTTCTATTATATCATTAAAATAAACAAGATTTTAAATGAATTTGTGAAATAATAAAAGCCCGACAAATTTGATGTAAAATATCAATCTGGGGCTAATAAGTAGTAGTTATATATGAATTAGTTATTAACGATGATTTCAACTAAACTCTTTTGTTTAGTAATCTCTATATTTTTAGCGTCATTCTTCAAAAGTTTTTCAACAACAAAATTTATTTCTTTGTCAGTTATTCCACGTAATTTATTTGAAATTACAATTTCAGAAAATCCATGCTTTTTCTTATATACAACACGTGAATTTCCTAAAGTATAAACTTTAATGAAGTGGACAGGGGTGGCTGCTAATTCACGTTGAATGTCTTTAGCATGACTAGCAGTTACATCAACTAAATGCATCATAATAATCACCGAACCTTTCCTGTATCTCTAATTATATTATAGCTAAATATATTAATTTTATCAAAAATATTGAATAAAAAAGCATAAAAAAAGAGAGTTAAAAAGTTAACTCTCTTAAGAAATTAATCTTCATTTTTTTCAGACTTAGATTTAATTACGATATCACCATTATCATCTAAATCAGCAACAAAATTTTGGACATTTGGATTATCAAGATAAAAATCAGCAATTTTATCTTCAATTTGTTCTTGAATTACACGACGAAGTGGTCTAGCACCCATCTTAGGATCATAACCTAATTCTGCAAGTTTATCTGCGACCTTATCACTAACATCAATATGCATATTTTGATCAGCCATCATTTTATTAACATCATCTAGCATTAAGCGAACAATTTTGACTAAATCATCTTTAGACAATGGATTAAATTCAATGATATCATCAAAACGATTTAAGAATTCAGGTTTAAAGTATTTGGTTAATTTATCAATAACTGAATGAGATGAACCATTTGCTTCAGCTCCAAAACCAACTGATACTACAGAATCGCCACTACCAGCATTACTTGTCATAATGATGATAGTATCTTTAAATGAAACTGTTCTTCCTTGAGAATCAGTTAGACGTCCATCATCAAGAATTTGTAAGAACATATGCATTACATCAGGATGAGCTTTTTCAACTTCATCAAGCAAAATTAAGCTATAAGGATGACGGCGAACTTGTTCAGTTAATTGACCAGCTTCTTCATAGCCAACATATCCAGGAGGAGAACCAATTAATTTAGAAACTGAGAATTTCTCCATGTATTCACTCATGTCAAATCGAATCATTGAGTCTTCAGTACCAAATAACTCGCGGGCTAATTGCTTAGCTGTTTCAGTTTTACCTACACCAGTAGGACCAACGAATAAGAATGAACCAATTGGACGTCCTGATTTATTGAAACCTATACGATTTCTTCGAATTGAACGAGCAACCTTATCTACAGCTTCATCTTGACCAATAACATGTTTTTCAAGTGAAGAGCCTAAATCACGAAGTTGTTCTTTTTCCTTAGTTTTTAATTCACCAACAGGAATGTTAGTTTTTTCTTCTATAATACGTTCCATATCTTTTTCGGTAACAACTGGAGTATCTTCATCTGAAGCATTGTCTTTCATCTTTTCAAAACGTGATACTTGGTCACGATAGTAAGCTGCTTTTTCATAATTTTCTTCTTTTAGTGCAGCTTGTTTTTGATTTTCGGCATTCTTAATGCGTTCTTCAATAATTTTTGGATCAGTTGCATGAATTGTTAAATTCTTACGAGATCCAGATTCATCTAATAAATCAATTGCTTTATCAGGTAAGAATCTATCTTGAATATATCTATTAGATAAAGTTACAGCAGCCTTTAAAGCTTCATCAGTATATTTTACATGATGATAAGCTTCATATTTATTACGAATACCATTTAGAATTTTAATAGTTTCCTCGACACTAGGTTCATCAACTTGAACTGGTTGAAGACGACGAGCGAGCGCTGCATCTTTTTCAATTGTTCTGAATTCATTTAGGGTAGTAGCACCGACTAATTGGAATTCTCCACGAGCAAGAGATGGCTTGAGTACATTCCCAGCATCCATTCCGCCTTCTGCATTACCAGCACCAACAATTTCATGAATTTCATCAATAAATAAGATTACATCTTTTTGTTGTTTCAATTCTTTCATTAGTTGTTGCATTCTTTGTTCGAATTGTCCGCGGATACCTGTTCCTTGTACTAAAGAAACAACATCTAGACGAATAACTTTTTTTCCGATTAGTTTTTGAGGAACATCGCCATTAACAATTTTTTGGGCGAGTCCTTCAACAACAGCAGTTTTACCAACACCAGCTTCACCAATTAAAACAGGATTATTTTTAGTACGTCTATTTAGAATTTCAATTACTCTGGCTATTTCTTTATCACGTCCAATAACTGGATCGATTTGACCATTTTTTGCTTCTTCTGTTAAATCTAATCCATATTGTCCCAGAATAGAGGAATCACCATTACGATTACCGTTATTTCCACCTATGCGACCACTTTGTGTAGGTGGCTCTTGAGACATACTTTGTTGGTTAGAAAAATTAGGATTAGATATAGCTCTGAAAATATCATCTAAACTACCAAAACCAAATGGATCTTGTCCGATATTATTAAAGCCGTTAGCTTCATTTTTGATTTCTTGGTAACAATTTTGACAAAGATCAATAGAGGTTTGGCGACCGTTTAAATTAGTTGTTAAGTGAATTGTCGCAGGATTTTTATGACAATTTTGACATAACATAGATTTTCACGACCTTTCTATCAACATATCAAAGTTATTTTGACCAACTTTGACCTTAATGACTTCATTATACAATGTTAGGTATAAAGTTCAAGTATAAAGACTTGAATAAAATATATGTTATAATTTTGTGCGCGAGGTGATTTTTATGGAAAAAGATTATACTGCATTGTTAGACGAACTTAGAGAAGGAACACTAGATAAGTTAGAAATAAATACAGAAGAATTCATGGATTTTCAAAAAGCTTTTATGAATTATAGTCATAGAAAGAATATTGTTGGAACAGCTAAACGAGGTGGGGGAGCTACCTATATTTATAGTAAGGAATCCAAATTAATTTAGTATTAATTGTGTTTTGTGCATGATAATGATTTTAGCAAGTATATTTTAAGTATAAATCAGTAAAGATAGTTATTTAACAGTAAAAATACCTAAAAAATATGTATAAATTTAAAATGAAGTAAGTCTTGTCTTACTAAGGTTTTCATGTTATTATCATAGTATCGAGATTGTTATCGTTTGCATATCGTTAATGTAAACGTGTTCTTAACAAGACTCTTAATCACATATATTTACTTATTCAAAGGAGATTGATTAATAATGGAAAAGAAAGAATTTCACGTAATCGCAGAAACAGGTATTCACGCACGTCCAGCTACATTGTTGGTACAAGCAGCAAGCAAATTTAACTCAGATGTAACATTGGAATACAATGGCAAGTCTGTAAACTTGAAGTCTATTATGGGTGTTATGTCCTTAGGTGTAGGCCAAAATGCTGATGTTGTAATTTCTGCAGACGGTGCAGATGAAGCAGAAGCAATTGCTGCTATTGAAGAAACAATGAAAAAGGAAGGTTTAGCTGAATAATGACTAAGGTTTTAAACGGTATCGCAGCTAGCGATGGTATTGCAGCTGCTAAAGCTTACATGCTCGTTCAACCTGATTTATCATTTGAAGAAAAAACTATTGATAATCCAGATGCTGAAATCGAACGTTTAAGTGCAGCTGTTGAAACTTCCAAACAAGAACTTGAAGTCATTAAGCAAAAAGCTACTGAAAATCTAGGTGCTGAAGAAGCACAAGTTTTTGAAGCTCATTTGACAATTTTATCTGATCCAGAATTATTTGGACAAATTAACGATAAAATTAAAAATGACAAAGTAAATGCTGAAGCTGCTTTGAAGAGTGTAACTGATATGTTCATTCAAATGTTCGAAGCAATGGAAGATAATGCTTATATGCAAGAACGTGCTGGTGATATTCGCGATGTTACTAAGCGTGTTATGGGTCACTTGTTGGGAGTATCTATCCCTAATCCTGCATTAATTAATGAAGAAGTAGTTATTGTTGCTCATGACTTAACTCCTTCCGATACAGCTCAGTTGGATCGTAATTTTGTTAAGGGATTTATCACAGATATTGGCGGACGTACTTCTCACTCTGCTATCATGTCTCGTACATTAGAAATTCCTGCAGTTGTAGGTTCTGGTAATGCTACAAGTGAAATTTCTGAAGGTCAAATGGTTATTATTGATGGTTTAGATGGACAAGCACTAGTAGAACCAACTGACGAAGAATTAGAAGATTACAAAGCTAGAGCTAAGGCTTTTGCTGATCAAAAAGCAGAATGGAAGTTATTGAAGGATGCTAAGTCAGTTACAGCAGATGGTAAAGAAGTTAAATTAGCTGCAAACATTGGTACACCTAAGGATGTTGAAGGTGCAAATGATAATGGTGCAGAAGCAGTCGGATTATTCCGTTCTGAATTTCTTTACATGGATGCTTCCGAATTGCCATCTGAAGAAGATCAATTTAAAGCATATAAAGCTGCTGTTGAAGGTATGAATGGTAAGCAAGTTGTTGTTCGTACAATGGATATTGGTGGAGATAAGGAATTACCATACCTTCCATTACCAGAAGAACAAAATCCTTTCTTAGGATATAGAGCTATTCGTATTTCTTTAGATCGCCAAGATATTTTCCGCACACAATTAAGAGCTTTATTGCGTGCATCCCATTATGGTAGTTTAGCTATCATGTTCCCAATGATTGCTACTGTCCAAGAATTTAAGGACGCAAAAGCTATCTTTGAAGAAGAAAAAGCAAAACTTGTTGCAGATGGTGTTCCAGTATCTGATGATATCGAAGTAGGTATGATGATGGAAGTTCCAGCTGCTGCAATGGTTGCAGATAAGTTGGCTAAGTATGTTGACTTCTTTAGTATTGGAACGAACGACTTAATTGGTTATTCTATGGCTGCTGACCGTGGTAATGAAAAGATTTCATACCTATACCAACCATATAATCCTTCAATTTTGAGATTGATCAAGAACACAATTGAAGCATCACACAAGGAAGGTAAATGGACTGGTATGTGTGGTGAAATGGCTGGAGATCAAGTTGCTGTTCCTATCTTATTAGGATTAGGTTTAGATGAATTCTCAATGAGTGCTACTTCAATTTTGAAGACACGTAGTTTGTTGAAGACACTAGATTCTAAGAAGATGGAAGAATTAGCTGATAAAGCAGTTAATGATTGCGAAACAGCTGATGAAGTTGTAGAACTTGTAAATCAATACACAAAATAATCTAGTATAATTTATATGAAAGGCTTGAGAGGGGAATACCTTCTTGAGCTTTTTTATTTGTAAATTATTTGTAAATTATTTGTAAAATTTGGGATATTTGTTGATCAAATTATGGGTTTTAATTGCAATGGTTTTGTTAAAAACATATAATTAACAATGACTATAAAATGACAGAGGGGGATATATGTGAATATCGGAATATTTACGGATACTTACTATCCGCAAGTAAGTGGTGTTGCGACCTCTATCAAAACGTTACGAGAACAATTAGAGAAACAGGGACACACAGCATATATTTTTACGACAACTGATCCTAATGTTGATAAAAGTATTTATGAGCGTAATATTTTTCGCTTTTCAAGTATTCCATTCATCTCATTTACAGATAGACGTATTGCTGTAAGGGGACTTTTTCATGCTTATCAAGTAGCTAAAGAATTAAATTTAGATATTATTCATACTCAAACAGAATTTTCAATGGGATTAATTGGAAAGTTTGTTGCTAAAAATTTGAAAATTCCATGCATACATACTTATCATACAATGTATGAGGACTATCTACATTATGTGGCTAAAGGAAGATTATTAAAGCCTTATCACGTTAAACAAATGTCTAAATCTTTTTGTTACCACATGTCGGGAATAGTAGCACCTAGCTTAAGAGTTAAAGAGACATTAGAACGATATGGAATTGATGAACCTATTGAAATAATTCCAACTGGAGTAGATATCTCTAAATTTTCTAAAAGTACGAATGAAAATATTAGGGAAAAATATAAAATAAATCCAGAGCAACCTTTACTACTAACTTTGAGTAGATTGGCTTTTGAAAAAAATATAGATAAGTTACTAAATGCTATGCCCGATATTTTAGCTAGAGTTCCAGCAACTAAGTTGATGATTTGTGGTGATGGACCTGCTAGGGAGAGTTTAGTACAACAGGTATCTGATATGAATTTAACTGATAGCGTTATTTTTACTGGAGAAATTAACAATGATGAAGTAGGTAGCTACTATAAGGCAGCTGATGTTTTCGTTTCAACTTCAGTATCAGAGTCACAAGGATTGACCTATATAGAAGCAATCGCTTCAGGCACAAAAGTAATTACTACTCATAGTCCATATACAGATTCAATTTTGACAGATGCAAGTATAGGTATGACTTTTACAGGTGAAGATGAATTGGTTAACAAGGTTGTTGATTATCTATTAAATGGTGAAAAATATAATGATTCTAAACCGAGAGAAGAATTGTTGAATAGTATTTCTGCAGATAATTTTGGGAGAAAAGTTGTTTCTTTTTATGAAAAATGCATGCTAGATTTTGATATGAAAAAGAAATTAAGATTTAATTCTGATGAGCTGAACAAAGCGAAAGGAAGATAATTTTGATAAAGATAGGGATGTTTTCTTCGGCAACTAAGGTTAAAGGACAAGGTGTTGGAAGTGCATATACAGAGTTAATAAATTTATTAAAAAAATATTATTCACAAGAACTTAATATAGAGATTAATAAATTTAACCGTGTAAATATTAGTCATTATCACACTATTGATCCGCAATTTTATTTATCTACTTTTCTTCCGGGAAGAGGCTGCAAAATTGGATATGTACATTTTTTGCCGGAAACGATAGATGGAAGTTTAAAATTGCCTTGGTTGGCGAAAAAAGTTTTTTTTAAGTATATAATTTCTTTTTATAAAAGAATGGATCAGCTAGTAGTTGTTAATCCATCATTTATTGAGAAATTGACGGCTTATGGAATAAAGAGAGAAAAGATAACTTATATACCTAATTTTGTATCCAGTGATACTTTTTATAAAATTTCAGATTCAAAAGAGAATTTGAGAAAGAAATTGAATTTAGATAATAAATTTACAATAGTTGGTGTAGGACAAGTACAAGAACGTAAGGGAGTACCTGACTTTGTAAAATTAGCTAAGCTAAATCCTGGAATACAGTTTGTTTGGGTAGGTGGATTTTCTTTTGGAGCTATTACTGATGGATATGACGAACTAAAAAAAGTTATAAAGAACCCTCCTGCAAATTTGAAATTTCCGGGAATAGTTGATAGGAATAAAATGAATGAGTATTATAATGCTGCTGATTTATTTTTGCTTCCTTCATACAATGAATTGTTTCCAATGAGTGTATTAGAAGCATTTAGTGCAGGTCTGCCAGTTATGTTACGTGATTTAGATTTATATTATTCAATCATTGATGGTTACTACGAACCGGCTAAGGATGTAAATGATATGAATAAAAAAATTATCAATTTATCGCAAGATAGAAAAAAATTAGAAAAATTGGAAGAAAAGTCTAAAAAAGCTGCAGAATATTATTCTGAAAGAAGACTAGCAAAAATATGGCTAGCTTATTATCAAAAGTTTAGTAGGTAAGATTATGACAAGAAAAAATAGAATAGTGTTATTCATAATGTTTGGTATAGGAATAGCGATTTTTTTATTCTCTTTACGAAAAATATCTTTTCGTAGTTTCGTACATGATGTTACCACCTTAAATTTGTGGTGGTTAGGAATAGCATTTTTGTGTATGTTTCTTTCTTTAGTATTTGAAGCGTTAGTCATAAAAATACTAGTTCAAAGGCAGATTAAAAGTTATCCTTTTTTTGATGCATTACGAGTGCCAATGTTAGAGCAACTATTTAATGGAATAACACCTTTTTCAACAGGGGGACAACCGGCACAATTATTTGCATTAATGCAATCAGGTTTAGATGCTGGGCGTGCAACATCAAGTACATTGATGAAATTTATTGTTTATCAAGCTATGATAGTTGTTAACTTTGTATTGTGTTTATTAATAGGTTTTAATTTTATTCAAGAAAAAATACATGCGCTAACGTGGCTGGTAGTATTTGGCTTTATTATCCATCTAGCTGTTATCGTTAGTTTGCTAATGGTGATGTATTGGTACGATTTTACCAAGAAGTTTATAAAAGTAACATTATTACCAATAAAATGGATATTTAATGATAAAAAATATCAAAATTGGAATAAAGTAGTTGATGAGAAAATTGATAATTTCTATGAAGAGAGTTTAAAGTTGAAATCTAATTGGAAATTATTATTAAAAATAAGTGCAATAACTTTTATACAGCTAGCTGTATATTATATTATTCCATATTTCATCCTATTATCATTAGGCGTGACACATGTTAACGTCATTATGGTAATTTCTATGCATGTTTTGATAGTTATGGTTGTGTCTTTATTCCCAATACCTGGAGGAGCTGGAGGAGCTGAATATAGCTTTTCGGTAATCTTTAGTAGTTTTATCGGCACTGGAAGTAAGTTAGTTTTAGCAATGCTTTTATGGAGAATAGTTACTTATTATTTTGGAATGTTGAGTGGCTTGATAGCAATGTTAATCCAACCTAAACGAATTGTAACGAAAAAATAGATTGTATAGAAAAGGGAAATTTTTAATAAAATCTAATGTAAAAATATGGTAAACATGATATTATCATGTTTGTATATTATAAGTATTGCAATAACGATTATTGTTTAAAGAAAAGAGGCTGTAATTTATGGAAAATTCACAACTTGTAGCGATTATCACACGTCTTGATGCTATGGCTAAAAGTGATAGCGATGAAGTTCAAGTTAGACGTTTTGAAAAAAATGGCTCTGAACGTGGTCAAGTAGCATATGATCCAACTACAAATACTTACACTCTTGAAGAGATGCAGACACATCAAAAGTTTGAATTTGATGATATTGATCTAGCAGCTATTGAAATTTTTGATTTGTTGGATGATTAGTCTTAACTTTAATTTGTTAAGTAATTATGAAGGATGGCTTACTATTATTTAAATAGGCCATCTTTTCTATTATAATCGTTTTGTATTAATCTGTTATGGAGGCAAAAAGAGATGCGATTAGCATTAAGAAAAATTCGAAATGGATTGAGTACACGAATAGGTTTCTTTACATTAACGCTTTTCCTTTTTTGGATGAAGACTTATATCGTATACAATACTAAATTCACTTTGGGAGTATCGGATGGAATGCAAGAATTCTTGTTAGCTTTGAATCCGATACCGGCAGGATTATTATTATTTGGAATAGCACTTTATTTCAGAGGTAGAAAATCTTATTGGATTATGATAGTCATTAATCTGCTACAATCGTTATGGTTGTTTGCCAATATTTTATACTATCGAGAATTTTCAGATTTTCTATCGATGAGTATCATAAAATCATCGGGTTCTGTTTCAAATAACTTAAGTTTAAGTATTAGTCAGATTATACATGGAACAGACTTTTTAGTATTTTTAGATGTAATTATTTTAGCCCTATTGGTGATTTTCAAAGTAATCAAACCTGATTTGAGCCCTGTGAAAATTTGGAGACCTATAATAATTACGGTGTCTTCACTAGTTTTATTTGCTATTAATTTAGGTTTAGCCGAGAAAGACCGTTCGCAACTATTAACAAGAACATTTGATAATAATTACATTGTTAAGTACTTAGGTTTAGACTTCTTTGCGGGTTACAGTACATATCAAGCTCATCAAGAATCTGCAACTAGAGCTAATGCTAGCAAGAAAGACCTAGATGAAATTCTGAAGAAAATTAATAAAAATAGAACATCTCCTAATATTGAGTATTATGGAAAGGCTAAAGGAAAGAACGTGTTTATTTTCCATTTAGAAAGTTTCCAACAATTTATGATTGATTATAAAGTTAATGGTGAAGAAGTAACACCAAATATAAATAAGTTTTATCATGATTCTAATACATTAGCATTTGATAATTTCTTTAATCAAGTAGGACAGGGTAAGACTTCTGACGCAGAAACTATGTTAGAGAATTCATTATATGGATTACCATCAGGTTCGGCTATGACAAGTTATGGAGCAGGAAATACATTCCAAGCATTGCCAGCAATGTTAGATCAAAGAGGATATACTACAGCTGCATTTCATGGAGACGTAGGAAGTTTCTGGAATAGAGATAATACCTATAAGTCTTGGGGATATCAATATTTCTTTAGTAAAGACTACTATAAGAGTAAGAAAGATTATAATATAGGTTATGGATTAAAAGACAAGATTTTCTTAAAACAATCTGTAAAATATATTGAACAATTGCCACAACCTTTTTATGCAAAAATCATTACTCTAACAAACCATTATCCATATGAATTGGATAAAAAGAATCAATCAATTGCGAAAACAACAACAGGAGATGCAACTGTTGATGGTTATGTCCAAACTGCACGCTACCTCGATCAGTCATTTGAAGAATTTATTAATTATTTGAAAAAGGCTGGATTATATGATAATTCAATGATTGTTGTATATGGTGATCATTATGGTATCTCAAATAACCATAAAAAAGCAATTGCGCAATTATTGGGTAAAAAGAAAGTAACTAGTTATGATTTGGCTATGTTCCAAAAAGTTCCATTCATGATCCACTTAAATGGATTGAAAGGTGGCATTAATCATACATATGGTGGAGAAATTGATGTAATGCCTACGTTAATGGACTTACTAGGAATAAAAGATACAGGAACTGTTCAACTTGGACAAGATTTGTTATCAAATAATAGAAGTCAGACAGTTGCGTTTAGAAATGGTGACTTTGTATCTCCTGTTTATAGTAAAATTGGAAGCAAAGTTTATAATAATAATGGTGAAGTTGTAAATTCTAAGTTAACTTCTAAGGAGTCTAAGGAAGTTGAAAAGCAACAAGATGAAGTAGACAGTGAGTTGAATATGTCTGATAAGATAATAACAGGTGATTTACTGAGATTCTACAATTTGGAAGGCTTTAAGAAAGTAGACAAGTCACAATATACTTATAAGAAGAGTGTAGCCTTGAAGGAATTGAAAGAAGCACAGAAGAAAAAGAAAACAAGTTTATTAACAAAGAATAATGGTAAATCGACAGAGGATATGTTCTCAACTGATGCTCCAGAACTAAAAGAGAAATAATATAAATACTGTTAAGTGTCGTAAGAGATACTTAACAGTATTTTTTTGTAAAAAAATAATTGACTCTTAAAAATAAGTTTGCTATTATATTACTTGTCGCTGATTTAGAAAGTGATAAAAAATATTAAATGAAAAAGTTATTGACAAATATATGACAACTTGATATGATATAAAAGTTGTCAGTTGTTGATAGCTGATAAGTA
>NZ_JANFQI010000014.1:0-30731 GCF_024436335.1 Ligilactobacillus sp. MP3 | reverse complement strand
AAGTTACTTTTACTTCATCTACTGTGCCTGGGATTGCTGTGTAGCCTTCTTGTTCTGGCGCTGTAAAGCTTTCCCAACGACCTACGGTCCATGGTCCATATTTCTTCTCGTCGCTGCCTGCTACACTCGTGTACTTCCTTTCCAAAGTTACTGGTTGTCTTGTTGTTTGAACTTCACCATTTGGCAAGTGTACATTGATTGTTCGCGTGATTGTCTTTTCTTCTTTTCCTTCTACTATTGCTGGTTCATCTGCTCGATAGTAGATGTCTACCACTGCGTCCAAACTTTCTGAAGTTACTTCTACTTCATCTACTGTGCCTGGAATTGCTGTGTAGCCTTCTTGTTCTGGAGCTGTAAAGCTTTCCCAACGACCTACGGTCCATGGTCCATATTTCTTCTCGTCGCTGCCTGCTACACTCGTGTACTTCCTTTCCAAAGTTACTGGCTGTCTTGTTGTTTGAACTTCACCATTTGGCAAGTGTACATTGATTGTTCGCGTGATTGTCTTTTCTTCTTTTTCTTCTATAGGTTTTGGATCATTATCCAATATATATTGATACTTCTCTTTAATTAATAATACATCGGGTCCTTCTAATTTTATATCTTCCTTTGCGAACTCCTTTTCATGTTCTTCGTATTTTGATTCATATAAATAGTAAAGCTCATCATATTTTTCTTCTTCAGGAAGAGGTATAACTATTCCACTAATTCTTTGAACTGGAGGATTAACATATGAAGTGTCTAGAATTTCTTCAATTTCGTCTTCCATAAATGAATTAACAGTTTGTGAAATTCCTGGAATAACTGGTGATTTTGCCCCTGGGATTGTTGGAACATCAATTGCTTTAAAGTTTATCAGTAGTAAATCATCATTCTCTGACTCTATTCCATAATAAGTATCCATACTTTCATAAGGAAGTATTTCTTCATCACCATTAGGCTTAACAATCGTTACTTCTCGAACAATAGCACAGTAAATTACAGCATTATCTCCATCCTCTGCTTTTCTTGAATCACTTTCTTTAGGTTGATAACTGAAAACAGTTGGCTGAGATTGAACTTTTTCTACTTCTGAAGTAGGAGTATTATTATCTAATTCTACTGAAGCATCACTCATTGTGGTGATTTCCTGAACTTTTTCTGGAACTGTTTCTGAAGAAGCAACATTATTTTGTTGATCTATTTCAGATACATTCAAGGTAGTTTTATCGATTGTTGTGTCAGTTCCTTTAGTTTCTTTTGTTATTACCTCTGAAGAAGTATTTATTGATTTTTCCTCGGTTATACTATTATTCGGAACTTCCTCCTCAACTTTTGAAACGCTTTCATTTTTTGGGATCAAATTATCAGCTGATACAGTAGTTCCACTGATAAATAACATTGTTCCCCCCAATAAAATAGAAACAACGCCAACAGTCAATTTACGAATGGCCCATCTCTGTTTGTAATTTGTAGCTAATATCCTGTTTTTCTTTGATAACATAGTAATCACCTCTTTTATTATGGCTTACTTTTTATCACTTACTTAATCCTTATATGGTAACCTTTTCTATCTTAATTATACTTGAATCTTTCATGTTTAATCAACTACTAAAAATTATTTTCTGTTAATTATTATAATTATTTTCTAAATTTCTTTTTAACCTATATATCATGATAAATTTTTTATAACTAAAAATAATTAACATATCTATACTATTTTTCTTCTATAATAAAAAGATCTACCAGAAAACTATCTGATAGATCTTTCAATATTATTCAATTACTAAGCTTTGTAGCAATTATCCCCCATAAAATGGGGAACACCCATCTTTAACTAAAACATATAAGGATCACCCCCACCAGATATGGGGAGCACATTTTTTATCCTTAAAAATATTTTTAGCAAAGGTAATTAATTATTTTCAAATTGCCACAATGATATCTCACATGTAATTCATTTTACATTTTAACACAGTTTATTGAGAAATTCACTATCCTTAAACTTAAGTAAATCTTCTTCAGTAATTGTCTTTAGCATATCTATATCATCCATATCATTTGAACTACTTGCTAATCTTTCAGCCTGGATTGCGATCAATTTTTCGTTAACATTACGAATCCAGCGTCCATTGCTATGATCATTAGTACTTTCGTAACTATCTTTTACTACTTCTGAATATGTGTCTTCATTTTCTAAAATGTATTGTCTCTTTGATAGGTCAAATAAGCCAATTTGCACAACTTCATCAGCAGTATAATCTTCAAAGTCAAAAACATTTGGAATACGACTCTTCAAACCTGAGTTCATCTTAAGGAATTGATCCATTTCTTTGGTGTAACCTGCAAAGATAATTACGATGTCGTCGCGATGATCTTCCATGAATTTCATAATTTCATCAATAGCTTCACGTCCAAAATCATTACCTCCACCTGAACTTAAAGTGTATGCTTCGTCTATAAATAAGACTCCTCCTAAGGCAGACTCTAACACATCTCTAGTCTTAGGGGCTGTTTGACCAACGTATTCTGCTACCAAATCTGTTCTGGAAACTTCAACTAATTCGGGTTTACGGATAACTCCCTTTTGGAACAAAATTTGTCCCATAATTCGAGCAACTGTTGTCTTACCTGTACCTGGATTACCTAAAAATAGCGAATGTAAACTTACCGCAGAAGTTGCTAACCCTTGCTCTTTACGCTTATTATTAATAACACTCATATTAATAAATTTAGAAACTTGTTGTTTAACTTTTTCTAGACCTATCAATAAGTTAAGCTTAGCATAAGCGTCGTCGGCTGAATTTATTTCTAAATCTTTATTTACAACTTGGTTAATGTCATCTTGCGTTATTTCTTGAAGTAAATATACGCTTATATTATCGCTCTCTGCTAAGCGCAATGCCTGAGCTTTCATAATTTTTTCGTTGACATTGCGGATCCAACGCCCATTACTATGATCATTTTCTTTGTCATAGTAATCTTTAAGTGCCTTTTCATAATACAATTCATCAACAGTGTAATTTCGTTTCTTTAGGTCAAATAAACCAATTCTTACAATTTCATCAGCAGTATAATCTTCAAAATCAAAAACGTTTGGAATACGACTCTTCAAACCTGAATTCATCTTGAGGAACTTTCTCATTTCTTTTGGATAACCTGCAAAAATAATCATAATATCATCGCGATTATCTTCCATAAATTTCAAAATTTCATCAATAGCTTCACGTCCAAAATCATTCTCTCCACCATTGCTTAAAGTATATGCTTCATCTATAAAGAGAATTCCACCTAAAGCTGATTTTAATACTTCTCTAGTTTTTGATGCAGTCTGGCCAACATATTCAGCTACTAAATCTGCACGTGAAACTTCAATCACATCTGGTCTACTGATTACTTGTTTTTGATAAAGAACATCTCCTATAATTCGTGCTACAGTCGTTTTACCTGTACCTGGATTACCTAAAAACAATGAATGCATACTAGTATTAACTACTTGAAGTCCTTGTTCTTTACGCTTTTGGTTGATAATATTCAAGTTAATAAACTCTTTAACTTGTTTCTTAACCTTATCTAAGCCAATCAAGCTATTTAATTTTTCTAATGCTACATTTGAATCTTCACTTTGAGTTTTATTAGTTGTATCTCCTACTGATTCTTTATTTTCTGATGTTGATTTTTGATCATGTTGTCCATCATAAATTAACTTACCGCCATTTTTAGCTTCCATTAAAATATCATCTGGATTACCATTTACAAAATCAATTTTATCAATAGCAACAAAAGCTTCATTATCTACTCTGACATTAGGATCAATTATTTCTTCAAATACTGCATTTTTTATGTATAACACAGATTCATCTGTACTTAGAATGTTAATTATACTTTCTGAATGTTCATTAAAATGTACACTATTTGCATAACCTGAAGAACGATTGGTCAACAAGAAAATCAACTGTATTGTCGCATTACTTAAAAATACTTGACTGCTATATGCTACTAATTTATATATGTAATCATTATTTGATTCAAATACAGAATGTTTTTCTAAATGAACACTTTCTACCTCATCTTGATTACCTAAAGTTGAATTATATGATTTCAAACTAGATTGATTTAAAAAGACGGTTGGGTACTTATTTTCTCCATCTATACCATCGTTAATTATTTTTGAATCTTCAATCTCTACATTAGATCTAATCGCATATACTGCATTTGTACTGCGAATTCTACTACTTTCAACCCTAGTTAATTTACAATTACTATTTTCGGATGCCCAAATCGAAACTTTATCAAGTGTTGTATTTTCAATTACCAAATTTGCTTGATAAGTCTTAATTGTATCCCATCTTTTTTGATCAGATGTATCTACTATGGAGTTCATAATTTTCACTTGTGCATTATCGTTAGCATACAATAAAACTTTCTTATTAGTATTACTAAAATTGCGCATAATACATTGATTTAAAACGACATCTGCACCATTAACAGTAACTACAGTTCTATCAATATTGTCATTCAAAATCATCTTTTCAAACGAAACTTGATGTCCTTTAGTAACTAAGATAGTCCCATTGATAGATGTAGTTAAACTTCCGTCATCTTTCATATCACCAACAAAGCTGAGGTTTTTCTCAATTGTAAATTTATTTTGTCCTAAATTTATTATAGTTCCTGCTTGGAATTGAATTACATCGCCATTGCTTGCATTCCTATACGCTTCAGAAAAGTCCCAAACTTTACTTGTACCAAAATTAAATACTTTCCTAGTATTTCCTACAATAAAGGTTGCCATAGTCTCACTTCCTATACCTTAAAGATAGTAAATATTCAAATATTATCCTTCGTCACTTAAAATTATTGTTTTACTTCTTTATTTTACTACACAATTATTGATGGTGCTTTTGGTAATTGTAGGAAATACCATTCAATCTACTGAGTATATTTCCTGAACTTTCTCTCCTTTTTTTAGCAACCATGCTTTTCGTACTTGACTCATTTCTAACATCCAAAAACAAGCCTGAATTGTCTCACCATTGCTCGTCCATTTTCCATGTCGAATATCAGTATCAAATATTCGTTGCCACGATTTTTCTTTAACTTGTTTTTTCTTTCTTTCAGGCAAGCTATCAAATTTTTTCTCTAATCGTTCCCACTCTTGTTCATTGGTTGCAAGAGAATAATACCAATCATTCAATACAAAATGCCAAGCTTCAAAATCACTTAAAAGAACTTTTTCTTCAGGTATATTGATTTCCATACAGACTTCTATCTCACTATCTCTTATCCAACGAAAATCGGGACGTACATGTTTATAATCTCTACGATACCAAGCCCACAATAGTACTTTTACATCCCTAGGTGGCAAAATTTTTCTTCGTTTCATTTGCTTAATCATCCAATTATAAGCAACTTGAAAATTATTTTCTTTCAAGTTTTCTGATTTTTCAGGATCACAATAAAATTGACCTTTACTTTTCAGTTGTTGATATACACTATATGGTTGTATGGTCCAGATAATCATAAAATCACTCTTATTTCATTAACTATATCCACCATTCTGGAGTTAATTCCCCTAACGTAACTACTTTTTCTTTCTTATAATCAAGCATAATTTCCACATGTTGATAAGATTTAGGCATCAATTGTGTCATTAATTCTCGACATGCTCCACATGGTGCCCCAGTCTTTCCATCAGACATAATAGCAATTACTCGTTTTATTTCGTTATCACCATTAGTAATCATGTTAAATATCGCATTTCGTTCTGCGCATATTCCAAGAGTACACGATGTATCAACACATACTCCTGTGTAAATTTTTCCACTAGATGCTTCAATAGCTGCAGCTACACCACCCGCATAAATTCTTTCAGAAACTTCTCTTGGATTTTGTACATTTTTAGCTGATTCATATAAATCTTCCCATACTTTTTCCAATATAATGCCTCCACAAATTTGCTTTTAAATAAGTATACCAGTAAATAAATCATATAAATATTAAAAAAACTAGTATACTAACAAAATATAGTACACTAGTTTCTGTATATTCTTATATATCAAGATCAAATGCACACTCACCAACAGTATCTGTTAACTCTGCCCAACGTGCTGCTAGAAGTTTTGCATAGCGAATATCATATAATCCGTATGATGCTAAAGAATATCCTTCATTTACTTCAATTAACAGGGGTTGTCCGGTTTTAGTAACACCAAAATCAAGTGAAAAACCAGCTGGTTGATCAACATAATCATTGAGACAATTTTCAATAACTTTAGGATCATAGTGAAAATGCCAATCTCCATAGTACGGCTTAACTCCTTCAATTTGCCCATAACGAACGTAGACTCTCCATTCTGCTACAAAATCAACGACTTCACTGCAGATAATATCTGGATTTTCATAACTTGACCCTAGTCCTATCAAATCTTGAGGAGACCTAATAACTTTTCCAGTAATTTTCTTTCCTTCAACCGACTTAACAAATACTGACCAAACTTCTGGATGTCTATTAATTGTATCCATATTAGAGTACCAAATTTTTCAACCTAAATATTTTCTAATTGATTCAGGATAGTTAATCTCATCACTATTAATTTTCAATTGATTTAATCGCCTACGTACAGTTTGAATACCACCAACAACAATATCCTCACGATTCATATTCGGTAATACTTCATCAAGAGATTTAAACAAAATTATTTCAAATCCCATCTGTTCAAACCCCTTCATCGCTACATAACCATTAACACTGTATGGAATATTCTTTTGGTTAGTTTGGATATAGACTTTCATTTAAACATCCCCTAATCTTTTTTCCCATACCCAAAGTATATCATCACTATTAAAGATAAACTTTACTAATACTAAACATTTTAAAGTAATAAAATTTCATCATCAATTGAGTTAATTCCTAAAAATATAATCTAAATTGGCTAAAACATTTTTATTACTCTCTTTTAAAATTTTATTCCCTAAAATTAAAATCGACTTATCAAAAACACCTTTGTATATGATAAGCCAATTTTTTTAATTTATACAGTTTAAAAAATAATATTACTCTCCAAATACAATCTTTTTAACATCCTCTAAATAATCATCAGTATATTCAGGTACAAGCATTGGTCCTTCAATTGCATCCATCATTATCTGTTCTTTTTCTTTTAGTCGACGATATACCATTTCATCAATAAAACTTTGATGCGCAACATCACCTTTCGACATTAAATAGTAATACCTAGTATATTGATTATCTGGTAATCCAAGTCGGTTGATACGATCACGGGATTGCAACATAAAAGTCAGATTAAAGTTATATTCAAAATAGACAGCATCATGAACTGTTTGGTGCAATGAAATGGATTCTCCAAGCGTATTAGGATTAGAAATTAACACTTGGGCTGCTCCATCGCAAAATTCATTAATTAATTCTTCGCGATCTTGTTTAGGTGTTTCACCATATACCAAAATTGTATTCAATCCTTTTTCATCAAGATATCTTTTTATCTTATGCATTGTACCAACAAACATTCCCCAAACCAGTACCTTTTTACCTTCAGACACCAAATCTGTAATTAACTTTATACCGCGATCAAACTTAGGCGTCTCAATATCTTCAAGTGAAAATCTCTTATAAACTTCAATATCACTTTGATTTTCTTTTTCAATCTTAGAAGCATTTTGATCCCAACTATATGAATCTCCGTCAATCAATCCTAATTCCCTATAATTGATGTTGTACTTCAACAATTCTGGGTTTGTAGAAGCTTGCAATAAACGAGTAAATAAGGCTAAAGCCCCATTTTCATTTTCATAAATAGCATCAGCCAAAATCCCTTGTTTCTCCGATGGTTCAACTTTTACAATTTTATCTGGTTCTGGCTTAGGAACATGTAAATCTTCCTTATTAGTCCTCCAAAAGAATGGTGCTAATTTATGGTTAACATCTTCTGGATCAATTCTATTTAATTCATTTAAATCCCAAGTAAAGAAAGATGAATACTCATCTGGATACATTAGATGCAGAAAATTATAAATATCTCGAAAACCATTAGGAATTGGTGTTCCTGTTAGTACATATCTGTAACGAGGTGATTGACTTAGACTAAGTGCAGCTTTAGCTCGTTGTCCTCCAACACCTTTTATTCTGTGAACTTCGTCAAATACTAACATCGTTTTTTCATCAATCAAATCATTTAGAATTTGAATTTTACTCTTCAAAGATTCGTAGTTAATAGTAATAACATTAGCACGTACCCAATCACGTTTAATAGCCCCAGGATTGTTATTATATTTATTATCTCTCAAATTCATGTAGTGTAGCTGACGTTTAGGGCCAAAAACTTTTTCATATTCAGTCCTCCAAGCAGCAAAAGCATTTAATGGCGAAATTACCAACAATTTATCTACTTTATCTCGATTTAAGCTAGAAAGAAATGCAAATGTTCCGTACATCATCGCAGTTTTCCCTGCACCAGGCACTGAAAAATTAGCAGCTCTTTTCATTGTAGCTAAAAAGAAACTTGCTTTTTCTTGCTCGTTTTTTAAGGGTCGACTAATTTCTCGTTGAACAACTTGCTTAAATTCAGTAAATTCCTTATGCCAACGTGAATCCCCATCTTTGATAGTAATCCCCGCTTCACTCTGTTCCTTGATAAAATATTGTTTCTTTTTAACAAATTGATCGAATTCATCATCTGTCTCTACTGTTGGTAATCCCTTACGCTCTAACTTATGATTTAACTTATCAATTAATTCTAACAATTGTACATATGTCAAATCTGGTTTAAAAGTCAATTGAGATGAATCTTGAAAGTATGGATCAAATATTCGCAATCCTCGTTGTACGGTTTTAGTTTGAAGTGTATGCTGAGTATCATCAATTAACTGAAATAACCCCTCATTATTTTTAATAATGCTTGGTCTATTGATATTCTTTCCCATACTTTTCAAACAACTCCTTACTTGCAATATTTAAATCACGCATATATCTTTGTAATTCTTTTAGTTGTTTAGTGCTTACTTCGTTATAATGTAAGTTACCTGATAACCCATTTCTTTCATTCAGATCTTGAAATACTTTAACATTGTCACGGATAGATTTAATAAATTTTTCAACGGATTCACCGTTTTTAGCATTTTGCATATACGTATTATAGATATCACCAAATTCAGCAATGACTTCGGTTTGATTTGTTAATTCTTTGCTTAAGTCTGCATAATCTACAATCTCTGCATCTTGAATAGCTTCCGCTAAATCTTCAATATCATCTTGAACTCTCTCATTAAACTCAACACTACCACCAGTTTTAACAATATATTTACCAAAATCACGAATTTGATTACGTGCAGTATTTCCAACAACACCTACATGCATTTGATGAAGGATTATTCCAAAGAAAGATTCCATCGTCTCATTTTTCCTAACTTGTGATTCAGGATCATTACTAAATTCAGTACTCAACGTTTTTCCAATTACTTGAAACTGTGTCCACGTCTTACTTTCCTTTATAATACTATAACTTGTTTTAGGTGCTCCAATGAACTCAAGAAACTTTTTCATGTAAATAGCACCATTACGGTAATCTTCTAATTTTCCCTTAGTCATATGAGAAATATTAGAATAGTCAGCTAAAGTCATAATCGGATTTTCTCCATAAGTAGTACGATAAATATCCAATGCCAAGTCGACTGAATCATATCCTTCCCTTTCTTCAACTCCCATTTGAATGGCAAGTTCCAGTTGCTTAATCTTTACTCGTTCACTGTCATTATTATATGAAAAAGGTAGAACTACAGCCTCAAAGTATACTGTTCGTCCACTTTTAGCATGAATATTACGTAAAGCTGTAAGGCGACGATTACCATCAATTACTCGTCCATCATCTAATATCCAACCATAAACTTGCTGGCCTGCATGCTCAATCGATTTCTGTGTACGCTTAAGGGCTATTGGATTAATATTTTCAATAATCTTAGCTACTAGATTATTATAACTAGGATCAACTAAATCGGAAGTAGGATTTAATTGATTTTCATATTCAGCAATTCCTGTTGAAATTCTTCCATTCTTATCATTGTAATAAAGATATTCTAACGGAATTCGATATACATCCAAAGTTTCAGAACTTACACCCTCAACTTTGATTGGTAATTTAGGTTTAGCACCTGTTTTTTCAATTTTTCCTTCGTTAGCTAATTTAATTAATGAAATCACTATCTTTAATCTCCCCAGTTTCAAGTTTGTTTATTAAGTCATGAACTTCTTGTTCACTTGTTGCCATACGATAATACACACCGCTATCTTTCAATTTATCAAAATATTTCTTTTGAATTACTCGTATTTCTTCATCACCAAGTCTCATATTTTCAGCTTTAGTTTCAATTACTAGATAAATCGGTTTTCTTTCACGTTCAATTTTAAAAATAAAATCCGGTGTTGTTGTTCCATTATCATATCGTGGAATCTTGATAGCACGTTTTGGCAATTTACCAAAAACTACTATATTATCATCATAAGTTCTCTTTAAAATTTTAAGTTCTGGATTAGCACTGTCATAACGTAACGGTGGACGATCATACAAATATTTATCGTCTTCAGTTGAATATTCATCATTATATACACCTAGATCATTAGCCGAAATCTCATTGACAAATTCCTGTTTCTTAGAATCATAAATAGAAGTGGATGAGGTAAATTGTAATGATTCATAACTATACGAATTTCTAATTCGTGCATTAAATCTCTTATTAAATTCACGTACTAAATTACCTAATGTTTTTTCATTAATATAATTTTTATTACCATTCAATCGTTTAATTGATTCAATCATTTGTTGATGCAAAAAATCTACCGGTAAATTAGTTCTAGTAGTTAACTGTTTTAAGAACGCTCCATACTTCATTGTTAAATACGTATCTTTATAATCAGATGGAGTTTCTTGAATAAACATTTTAGTATCATCCGTAATAATTTTTTGCTTCACTATTTGTGGTTGTTGAAGTACAAAAATTTTATTATCACTATCCTTGAATACTTCCTTAGCAACAACTTGTGCTAAATCATTTACATCATCATCAAATTTTACCATTTGACGTCTAGATAATTGTTTCCACAAATCTTCCAATTGTTTCCAGTTAGATTTTCGTAATTTAACCTTTGTAGCAAACTTGCTGTTCTTGTCACGAATCTTATCTTTAGCTACTTTCGTTCTATGTACAACTTCAGGATAAAGTTGTACCAATGCCTCGTAGCCAGACATTTTTTTACCATCCATTTCAACATCTGATTTAAACTTATTAGAACGGGTAATAATATTATGATTATCTAGATCATCAAGGAGCTTATCTTCATTAAATGATTTATCAGATTTTTGACGCTCATTAACAATTAATTGAATCATATCATTAGTCAATTCATCATGATTCATTTCGATTGGTGAATCTTCATTTACTTGATCTACTAAAGTTTCTGCAAAATCACGTTCATCATATCCGATTAAGAAAGATAAACGACTTTCAAATTCATCTTGTTGCAGTCTATGACCAGTCTCATCAACTGGCAATCGCAACCCACGACCTACTTCCTGAATCTTACTAATCTCAGATCCAGATGTACGTAACTTAGCAATAACAAAAACATTTGGATTATCCCAACCTTCACGCAATGTCCATTTTGAAAATAAGAATCGTCTAGTAATCCAATTACCATCTTTATCTTTAAAACTAAGTAATCTTTCCTTATTCTTTAAAATATCATTAACTTCAGCTTGGATAGCTTCATCTCCAATTCCTCTATCTTCGCTAAAGTAACCTGCATAAACTTGTTGATGCTCAGCTTTTAAATCTCGAACTGTTGCTTTTAAAAATTCATAGTATTCTTTTTCACGTGGTTCAATTGTCATTTCGTACTTATTGATAAGCTGATTCAATTTTTTCATCAATATCTCTTCAAAATGTTGAGCTAACCAACCTTTTGTATGATCAGGTCCTCTAAAACTAGCAATACTATCAATAAAGAAAAGAGATAATGTCTTAACACGTGGCGCTGTTCCTTCACTTTCTGATCGCATAAAATTACGTTCTTCTGCCTCAAAATGTCGCTCAATTGCTTGAGTGATAATTTCATCCTGATAATTTTGTGCAAATGTTCCTGGTATTAATTTCATGTCAGGTTTTAACTCTAATCCGTTAGATAATTCTTTACTTCCAGCATAAGTAATATCACCTGCAAATCCTTCATCAATATTAGCTAAATTTTCTCCTTTATTAAGGATATAATCTTTTCCACCACGCGATAAAACTAATTGATTACCAATTTTTTTAACTTTATAAAGCCGATTAGCTTCCTGTTCAGTTATATCAGGATAATTAATATCAATCGCTTTAACTAATCCTTGATTAAAACTGTCGATAGCATTCAAAGTAAATTGTGGCTTGCCACGATAATAATCAGTAACTGTCTTTTTATTTTTGCCACGACCAGTTGTTGTTTGTGGGAAAGTTGCTCCAAAACGAACAATAAGTTGTGGTTTCATTTTTTCAATTGCCTTATAAGTTACCTTATTCCTTGGAAAGCGATGAGGCTCGTCAATAATAATCACAGGTCTAGTTGCTGCTATGGCTTTAATTGGACTAGTTTCACCTCCAAGTAAAGTTTGATCATAATCATCTCGAGTCATTGATTTAGAATTAACCATCCCCGCATTAATCAATAATACTTGAATCTGGTTAACATTTTGACGAGTCGATTCAATAAATTCTGATAATTGAGCAGGAAAATTACGTCGACCTTTCTTGTTACTGAAATCTCCAGCATTAATTGTATTCAGTTGGATTGACACGTTTTCATAGCCAGGAATCCCTGAAAAATATTGTCGAGCATAGTCACTAGTTATAAAATTTCTAGCTCCTTCTTTAATACTTGGTGTAGGAACTACAATAACAAATTTAAAAACTCCTTGTTTATGCATTTCATACATCATTTGAGTATATACAAAAGTTTTCCCAGTTCCGGTTTCCATTTTGATGTCAATATATGATTTTTCATTACCAGCATATTTTAAAATCGGGTTAGCATAAATATAACCAGCATCAGGATTATTGGTTGTTGTATCAACACCATAAAAATCTTTATTAATCGCCTGAAGAGCTTTAATTTGGTGTGGTAATCGTTCTAGTTGAATTTTCATATTATTAGTACCTCTTCAATAAATTAATATTATTATCAAGTTGTTTCAAACCAATTTCTAATTCTCGTAAATCAGCAATATTGAAGGAATAACCAAATAAAACAATAGTTTGAACAATTATTTGATGAGTTCCAATTTTATTTAATAAAGCTTCAGTATTCTTGCTAGACCAACCATTATTGATAATGTAAAGACGACTGTCTTCAACTAATAAAGCTTCATAACCAGCAAAATCTATCTTCTTAATATCAGCATTAAAAGGATACCCATCTTTGGCTAACCATGTTGTTAAAATTGTTTGTTCCCCAGTAGCATCGCCAGCTACATCTAGACCTCTACTTGAGAATGAATCAACCATATCAGTAAATAAAGTTGTATTGTTAGGATCGAAATCTTCAATATCCTCAAGCGTTTGTTTAGTTGGGTTAACAACTCTATAATGTTTAAAACTACCATCAAAATTCTTAGGTAAAGTTAAATCATTATCAGCTTTAATTTTAGCTGCTGCACGCCGAATACGTTCACGTGAAATTTCATCAATAGATTTAAATCCTGCTTCATATGCAGTTTTTCCGCCTTCAGCTGGTATCTTTTCTCCATTACTATTAACAGTAAATGTAGACTCTGGAATTTGGATCATTATATATCTTCTACTTCCACTATCCTTTGCATTTAGTTGCATAACAGCTTCTGCAGTTGTTGAAGATCCGGCAAAAAAATCTAAAATTATAGATTCTTTACTTGTAGTCGCTTCTAATATTTTTTTTAATAATTTTATTGGCTTAGGATATGAAAAAATATCTTTAGAAAATAGTTTTTCAAAATCTTCTCTCCCGCTAGTTGTGCTTCCATAATTCAATATACTTGATAAATATACCGTTCTTCTCTCATCCATAGGTAAAATTAATCTAGGTTGCTTTTCTCCATCTTTTCCCCAATATATCAAATCTTCATTTATCAATTCATTAATTTTCTCTTTAGACCATTTCCATTGTCTTGTATATTTTTTCCCAGTTGGACTAGTTAATGTAAAATAATTACTATGATTTATATCTTCATTAGAACCATTAACAGCTAGATTAGCTGTGTTAAATTCATTTTCTCTGCCTTCTAATGCTTCATGAATTTTATTAAATTTATTATCTTTTTTATTAACATATGCAACTACTATATATTCATGTATTCTCCTATACTGACTAACAGCCTTTAGTGTTCCACTCTTACCCTCAGATTCTTTATTCCATATCAAAGTATCAACTTGAATTTCACCATAAATATCAGTCAAAATTTCATAAAGATTAGCGTACTCATTATCATCAATTGATACAAATATCACACCTTTTTTAGACAATAAATTCTTCGCCAAATACAACCTTGGATACATAAAAGTAAGCCATGCCGAATGACTAGACTTACCTTGAATACTCTTTAAACGTTCAACTTGAACATCATCCATTCCAAACATTTCTTTAAGCTTACCATCTGAATATTCAAATTTATCTGGATAAACAAAATCTTTATTTCCTGTGTTATACGGTGGATCAATGTAAATTACATCAATTTTACCAGCATAATTATTTTGTAAGTGTCGAAGCACTTCCAAATTATCCCCTGTAAAGAATAAATTTTTACTATCTTTACCTTCACCATTATTTTGTTCTTCATCAGGAACTATCACTGTTGATGGCATCTCACCAGCCTGACGACGAGCATAATCTTTACCAATAAAATTAAGTTGATAACCATCACTTAACTCATTAATGTTGTGTTCCTTTAATTGTCCCTTAAATTTATCTAAGTCAAAATTTCCTTCACGATCAAAAAATTCTGGTAACTTACTTTTTAGTTCATTTAAAAAAGCTGAATTAGGTTTAACTTGCATATTGAATTTTTCATTATCACTAATCAAAGGAAACACCTCCTTTGATTATAGAAAAAGAGTCCACTAATTTCTTAAAAATTAGTGAACTCTTCAAAAAAAGCTTGACAAATAGACCTTGACCTAAATAATCAAGGTTGTGTTGTGTTGTGTTGTGTTGTGTTGTGTTGTGTTGTGTTGTGTTGTGTTGTGTTGTGTTGTGTTGTGTTGTACATCCTATTCACTCCAAAAAATAATTCTAGAAATATATTATCATTTAATTACTACGTAACCAAATATTATTTTTGTAATTAGTATATAAATATATAACTAAAAAGTCACTATTCAAGAAAACTACTATCGTAGAATTCCAAAATAGTGATCTTATAAAATTTAATTTGTACACAACTCTTTTATATTTGCACTAATGATGACACACTTCTTTCATCCATTAACTCAATTGATACAATTAATTTAAATGCTAACATTTCATCGTATTACTTCTCCAATTGGAATACCTTCATTATTTTTCCAATAGCTCCATCCGTTCTTGGAACCTCCCAAAATTAACTCTGCAGCTGTCGAAGGAGCCACAGTGTACTCACTCTTTAAGATAAGCTGTCCATCAATATTTTGTAAATCACCATTAATAAGCATTTTCTTCCTAATTTCTAATACCTTGCCTTTTATTTTCTCCGATACTAAGAATTGAGATCCAACATATATTGTCAAGCTATTATCTTCGTTAAGATAACCCTCAGCATGTACACCTTGTGAGTTTAAATAAACTCTTCTATTTTCTTTATAATTATAGTCTTTTTTAGAACGTAAGTATGGATACATGTTAATTAGTTTTGAAATTATTTCTTCACTACGATTATTAATATCAACAGACGTCCAACTATTCATTTCAAATAATTTTTTATTCATATGAATATGCAAAGTATCATTGAATACACGTTTTTTAGTTTCAAAATCACGATTTCCAGCTGCTGAATTGTCACTTTTTGTAACCAATGTTAAATTACCAATAGTATTAATTAAATTTGTATAATCTTCATCAGACACACCTGCCTGCTTTACCCAATATGGTGTGCTAGTTTGTGGCATAATATGCTCTACTTCGAAATTACTCATATCAAGTTTTGCACTATTTTCATGATTTTCTATTTTTTCTAAAAGCCAACGCGTTAAATTCATTGTATAGGCATTAGTTTCTAGCATATTAGATTCTAAATTCTTATCTGTTGGTAAAGCCATATTATTAGAACGATTCTTATCGACCAAAACATAAACTACTATATCCTCAATGTTTTCATATCCATTAACTTTAGCAATTTCTTTTACTCTTTTTAGATACACTGGAAATGCTTTAGAAACTCGACTAGTATCCATTCCAGCAAATATTCGCCGAATCAAATAGATATTCATAATTTTCATCACACCATAAAACTGATCTTCATTGATTATATGACTATTGTAGAAAAGATCGCAAAATGCAAGCATAAACGGTGCAGGCATCATACTTGAAATTACGCGATAATCGCTTAATTCTTCTCGTGGATTTTCTAAGTTATCATAATATAATAGAGAGAAATATTTAGCATATCGTACAATTTCACTCAGTAATGTACCGTCATCAGTATCTATTCTCTTCGAGATATAATATTTTTTAAAAGCAACGTATAAATTTTTCTTTTCAGTTAATTCATTAGTCACTGCTGCTAAGTAAAATCTAAAGAAATCTTCCATTTTTCTAGAATCTTCGAAAATATTCTCTAACTTTTTCCAATATGTGTCATAAAGAATTGTTTGTTCATTATTACTTTTATCCATCATGATATAATTTCGCATTAAATCAGAAGCTGTTAAGCGTTCACCATTGGAATTAATACTCTCAAAAATTTGTTGGGCATCATCGTGCTGATCTAATTTTATGTATACAATCGTAAATCTCTTTAATGCATACATGAGTTGATCAAAATTATATTCATTAATCAGTACTGCTAACTTTTTTCGTAAATAAAAAAAGTTCTTAGAAATATTGCTTTTACTCTGTTTTAGTTCATCATATTTTCCTTCAACAATTAATCTATAATCATCCTCATCAGAAACAGCTGGATACAATCGTTGCCGATACTTACTATCAACTGGTTCAGAATAATTCTCTAAATATTGCTCACTAATTTCCCGAGCACGCCATTCATTTTCCGCTAAACTTTTCAAAGCGGCTGCAATTAAAAACATTGTAACTAATCGTTGCTGACCATCAACAATTGATTTCTCTGTTTTGTAATTAACAACTGTCTCAAGATAAATAATTGTTCCTAAAAAATGCTCTTTATTCTCATTATCAAGCAATCCTTTCAAGTCACTCATAAGTTGTTCAAGTTGATTTTTTACCGTCCAAGTATATTTACGTTGATAAACAGGAATGACAAACTGTTTTCCTATAGACTCTGGAATAAATTCATCCAATAATTTTCGTGGATTTGCTTCCATGATATTACCACCTTTACAATATATAAATTTAATGTATTTTCTACTAAAAATTGTATAGTTCCTTTCTTCTAAATTTTATACTATTCAAATTGATAACATCCAGTTACCTTTTATTAACTCAATTCAAAAAATGGTCAATCTTATTACATCAGTATTTGCTAGATTACTAACCTTCATCAATATTTTACTTTATCTTCGTTCCAACACAGTAACACTCTCAACATGCGTTGTTTGTGGGAACTGATCTACTGGTTGAATAGGCTTTGTAACTTGGTATCCTAGTTCCATGAATTCTTGAATATCACGTACTAGAGTTGCTGGATTACAACTTACATAAACGACTTTTTTAGGTTCCATCGCCACTGCGCTTTGTATCAAGCTAGAAGTTAGTCCTTTTCTTGGAGGATCAACCATTATTACATCCGTCTTAATTCCTTGTTTTTGCCATTTTTCCATCCATACTTCAGCTTCTCCAACTTCAAAGTCCAAGTTATCTAAATCATTTAGACTAGCATTATGCTTAGCATCTTCAATAGCTTCAGGGACAATTTCTACACCGTATACCTTTTTAGCAAATTTAGCCATATTTAATGAGATTGTTCCAATTCCGCAATATGCATCAATAACCGTTTCTTTCCCTGTTAATTCTGCGTTTTCAATCGCTAATTTATACAATTTTTCAGTTTGTTGTGGATTAACTTGGTAGAAAGATTGTGCTGAAATATCAAATTTTAAGCCATTTAGAGTATCTTGAATAGTATCTTTACCAGCTAATTTTATAGTTTTCTTTCCTAAGATAACATTTGTCTTATCTGGATTTACATTCAGCATTACGCTCTTTACATCTGGACATTGTTGCTTAATTAAGAATGCAATTTGCTCAAGGTTTGGAATTTTCCTTACTCGACTAACTAGAACTACCATCGCCTCATGAGAATAATATCCTCTTCTTACTAAAATATGACGTATCATTCCAGTATGTTTTTCTTCATCATAAGCAGTAATTTTGCTCATACGTAAAATATCTCTTACTTTTAGCAAAATTTCGTCTATTCTCTTATCTTGAATAAGGAAATGTTCCATTGCTACAAAGTCATGACTATTACGTTTGAAAAATCCAATTTCCAACTTACCATTAACTTCTCTTACTGGAACTTGAGCCTTATTTCTATAGTAGTAAGGTATATCCATTCCTAACGTATCTGCCACTTCTAAATTATCCAAATGCACTTTCTGTAGCAAATCAGTTACTAACTTACGTTTAAACTTCAATTGTGCAGGATAGCTTAAGCTTTGCAGTGGAGCGATTCCTGTTTGAAGATATATTTTATCTTCATTTTCTACTCTATCCGGACTCTTTTCAATAAAATCTATCACTTTAGCAAAGCCATAATTCTTAGTAACTTTAACCACATGTGCCTTAATTTTTTCTTGGGGTAATGCACCTTCGATAAATAAAGGATAACCATCTACCTTAGCCACACCCATTCCTTGATAAGTTAAGTCTTCAATTGTTAAAATTAAATCTTCATTTTTACTAACAGGTAATTTTTTCTTCATTATCTTCCTTTCCCTAAAAAAAGAGGGCAAAAAGAATTAACTCTTCTGCCCTCTTCTTTAGACTTCATTGGCTTATTAGTTTACTCTTCTTTTTCACCAATTATTCCATCGCCATTTAAATCTTTTTTAGTTACTTCTTCAATATCTTTAACTAATTGCTTAGTATCTTCACTAGCAGTGATTGCACCTTTTGGAATTTCATCAGTATTAGCAAAAAATTCAATATGTTGCTTCAAAGCTGTAAATTTCATTGGTGCATCGCCACCATATTCACCGTCGATATTAATCATAATTCTAGTATCAACTGGCTTAACAACTAATTTCTTTGTTTTTATATATAAAACACGCTTATCATTAACATGCTTACCACCATTTAAAACCATTGTTATCAAGTGGAGCATTTCAACAAGATTACTTGTCTTTACTACGATAACTGTGAATTTACCATCATCTAGTGAAGCATCCGGTACAATCTGTTCAAAACCACCGATTGAGTTGGTCAATGCTACTAAAAACATTGAAGCTTCACCATCAAATACCCCATCATCATATTCAAGATGCATAGGTACATTCTTCATTTGTGGTAATAATTCTGCGCCTTTTGCTAAGTATGCTAAATATCCAAATAAGGATTTTAGCTCTGATGGAACACTGTATGTTAATTCAGTTAGTAATCCACCACCAGCAATATTCACAAAATAATTATCATTTGCCATACCTATATCCATCTTAACTGTTTTACCAGCAGCAATTACTTTTGCAGCTTCAACTGGACTTTCTCTAGGTATTTTTAAAGCACGAGCGTAGTCATTAGTTGTACCAGCAGGAATAATTCCTAACTGTGGACGTTTCTTTAGCCCTGCAATTCCGTTCACAACTTCATTTATCGTACCATCGCCACCAGCAGCAACAATCAAGCTAAATCCTGCTTTTGCTGCACGTTCAGCTTCATTTCTAGCAGAATTTTCTTCAGCTGTTGTAGCAAATGCACTTGTTTCATAACCAGCATTCTCAAGGATATCCAAAATTTCTACTAAATCACCTTTTAATGCTTCACGACCAGAAGTTGGATTATAAATAATGCGACATCTTTTTTGCATGCTTTTTTCCCCGCCTAAGAGTCTGAAACCTCTTATCTTTCCTTCAAACTAGCCATTAATAATTTGTTAACCATCTTAGGGTTAGCCATACCACGAGTCTTCTTCATAATTTGACCTACTAAGAAACCAATAGCACGATCCTTACCATTCTTAAAGTCTTCGATAGATTGTTCGTTGTTATCAAGAACTTCATCAATGATAGGTTGTAACTTAGCTGGATCTGATAATTGAACCATACCTTTAGATTCAACCCAAGCTTTAGGTTCAGTATCATTTGTAATGATTTCTTTGAATACTTTCTTAGCAATCTTAGAAGAAATTGTTTCATCTTCAATTAATTTAATCATTGTTGCCAAATGTTCTGGAGTTAAAGCAGTATCACTTAATTCTACTTGCTTAGAATTCAAGTAAGCATTAACTTCACCCATCAACCAGTTAGCTGCTAATTTAGGATCTGCTCCTGCAGCTACAGTTGCGTCATAGAAGTCTGACATTTCTTTAGTTTGAGTAAGGACACCTGCGTCATAAGCTGGAATACCCCAATCTTGTGTATATCTTTCACGACGCTTATCTGGCATTTCTGGAATAGATGCACGAACTTCTTCAATCCAATCATCACTAATATGAATTGGTGGTAGATCTGGTTCTGGGAAGTAACGGTAGTCGTTAGCTTCTTCCTTAGAACGCATTAAAATAGTTTCACCACTTGGTTCATCAAAACGACGTGTTTCTTGTTCTACTTCTCCACCAGACATCAGTAAACGTTCTTGACGCTTAACTTCATATTGAATACCTTTGCGTACATGTTCAAATGAGTTAAGGTTCTTCATTTCAGTACGAACACCAAGTTTGTCAGATCCGATTGGTGCGATTGAAACGTTAACGTCAGCACGCATGGAACCTTCTTCCATTTTCACGTCTGAAATACCTGTAAATTGGATAACTTGACGTAATTTTGTTAAGTATGCATAAGCTTCATCAGCACTAGAAATATCAGGTTCTGCAACAATTTCAATCAAAGGTGTACCTTGACGATTCAAGTCAACGTAAGAATAACCGTCTGGATTGTGTGTATTTTTACCAGCGTCTTCTTCAACGTGCATTTCACGGATACCAATCTTTTTCTTGGTACCATCTTCAAGTTCGATTTCTAACCAACCATTAGTACCAATTGGTGTACGAGCTTGTGTAATTTGGTAAGCTTTAGGGTTATCAGGATAAAAGTAATTCTTTCTGTCAAAACCAACATCTTGTGTGATATCACAATGAAGTGCTAATGCAGCACGCATTCCAAATTCTAAAGCACCCTTATTTATTTCAGGTAAGACACCTGGATAACCCCAATCAATGACATTGGTATTTGTATTTTGTTCAGCACCATATTGAACAGGAGAAGGTGAATATGCCTTAGAATTTGTTTGCATTTCAATATGGACTTCTAAACCTACAGTTGTCTCAAAATTCATTAGTTTTGACCTCCTAACGTTGGTATTGCTTTATGAAAATCAGTTGATTGTTCAAATGCATATCCTGCACGATACATTGTACTTTCTGCAAAACGTGGTGCAATTAGTTGTAAACCAATTGGCAATCCATTAGAGAATCCTGCAGGTAAGGACATACCTGGAAGTCCTGCTAAGTTAACTGGAATTGTCAAAATATCATTCATATACATTGTTACTGGATCGTTGATTTCTTCACCAATTCCGTATGCAGTAGTTGGAGATGTTGGAGCTAAAATCAAGTCATAATCTTTATAAACATTTTCAAAGTCTTGGCAAATCAAAGTTCTAACTTGTGCAGCCTTCTTGAAGAATGCATCATATGAACCAGCAGAAAGAGAGAATGTTCCTAACATGATACGACGCTTAACTTCATCGCCAAATCCTTCAGAACGTGAACGTACATATACATCTTCCAAGTTCTTTACATCTTTAGCACGGAATCCATAACGAATACCATCATATCTTTGAAGGTTAGAAGATGCTTCAGATGAAGCAATAATGTAGTAAACTGGAACACCATATTTACTATGAGGTAGAGATACTTCATCTACTGTTGCCCCTAAGCTTTCAAAAGTCTTTACGGCATCCTTAACTGCCTTAGCAACGTCTTCGTCTACACCTTCACCAAAGTATTCTTTAGGAACAGCAATTCTCATACCCTTAACACCATCTTCAATTCCCTTAGTAAAATCAGGAACTTCACGACTGGAGCTAGTAAAGTCATGAGCATCATGTCCACTAATTGCGTTTAACACTAAAGCATTGTCTTTAACTGTACGTGTCAAAGGTCCAATTTGATCTAAACTAGATGCAAAAGCAATCAAACCATAACGAGATACACGACCATATGTTGGTTTTACCCCAACAATTCCGTTAAATGCAGCTGGTTGACGAATTGAACCACCAGTATCAGAACCTAAAGATGCTAGAACTTGACCAGATGCAACTGCTGCTGCAGAACCACCAGAAGAACCACCAGGAACTTTTGTAGTATCCCAGACATTCTTAGTAATTTTGAAAGCTGAATTTTCTGTAGAACTACCCATCGCAAATTCATCCATATTCAACTTACCAACTGTAATCATGCCAGCATCATTAAGCTTATCCATTACAGTTGCGTTGTAAATTGGTTCAAAATTTTCTAACATTTTAGAAGCAGCTGTTGTTGTTAAATCTTTAGTTACGATATTATCTTTAATACCGATACCAATACCATCTAAAATAGAATCAGCTTTAACGCCTCGTTCATCAATTTTACGAGCTTTTTCTAATGCTCTTTCCTCATCTAATTTCAAGAAAGCTTCAATTTCTTTATCAACCTTTTTAATGTTATCAAATGTTGACTTAGTTAATTCTTCAACACTATATTTCTTATTTACTAAATCATCGTGAATACTTGCTAAATCATTCTTAAAGTAATCCATTACTATTCCTCACTTTCGTCAATAATTGCTGGAACTTTAATATATCCATCTTGGCTTTGAGGAACATTTTTCATTAATAAATCACGATCTGTTCCTTTTACTGCAACGTCTTCACGTAAAGTATTTATTGCATCTGTTACGTGTGTTGTTACAGGAACATCTGTTGTATCTACTTCGCTAAGTTGTTGAACCATGTTAATAATTTCATCCATTTGTCCAGTAAACTTAGCTAACTCTTCATCTTTAAAAGCAAGCTTTGCTAGCCCTGCAACGTGCTTTACTTCTTCAGATCCAATTGCCATTGTTCATCCCTCTTTCATCACTTATCTATTACTTTAATAATTTTATTACTACTTATAGTTTGTTAATAAGTTTCCTAATTGATATTCTAGCATAATCATTTAAAAATATAAAAGAGACTACTGCAAAAAATAGTCTCACTTTATATATTAATTAGTAACTTCCAAATACATGGGTATAATATCCGCCATTGCCACCTGTTGTTGAAACAAAACTTTGTGTTTCACCATCACTACCATTGATCTTAATATCTACTGGAATACCACTTGGTAAGTATGACTTAGCAGCCTGTGCTACATATTGAGTAAAACTAGTTATCTCAGTTTCACTATAGAATTGAGTTGTAATTGTTATGTGCAAACCTTGCAAAGTCTTATCTTTATATTGACCTTGTCCCGTAACATTAGAAATATTAGGGAAAAAGTTCTTAACTTGTTTTTGGAAATTATCAAATGATGTTGAATCATTATCATTAGGAAGTTTGTTATCTTCAGTCGCTGGAAGAACGTAACTCTTAATGTTTGTTTCTGTCCAACTTCCGATATCTGTCCCACTCTTACTTACAGTATAGGAGTAGAAATAACCACCTACTAAACTATCATTAGGAGCTTGAGCAAACATCGCAATCACAATTGGTACATTGTTTCCGACTTTTTGACGAACTCGTGCAAGAACTTTCTTAGCAGCTATTTTACCTTCTTCAATTCTCTTTTCTTTGGAAATTGTTGTTGAATAAGTAGCACCATATTGTTCTTTTTGGTAGTAATCCTTTTGATTCATACCAATCCCAATTGTCATACCAGCTAATTCTAATTTACCATTATTTTGTTTCATGTAATCTTGTTCTTCTATTTGTTGAACGTAAATTGGGTTTCGCTTATTTGCTTCTTTCTTACCATTGTCGCTAGGATTCAAACCTTCTGGATTAGAACTAGATTTTCTTCCTAACCAATCTTGAATAGTAGCCTTATTTAAATATTGTCCTTCTTGGAAAATGTAACTCTTAGTAGAGAAATGATCCTTAGAAATTGTTGTTAGACCTGCTTCAAAACTCTTCAAATTCAATAGATTATCTGAATTTTGAGAAATCCCTACCCCTCTAGACTTACTTGTCTTATATTCTCCATCTTCAATAATTCCTTGATAATCACTACTATTGTTTTCACCAGTTGTCTGATAACCACTTTTAGATGACTCTGTAGTTGCTGTTGTAGTATTAGAATTACCACCAAGTTTTCCACAAGAAGCCATTAAAGCAGCTGATAGACATAAACTGATAATTATACCAAACTTTTTCAAGATTCTTCCTCCATCTGCTGAATAAATTCTGCTTCATTCATTACTCTAACATTTAATTCTTGAGCTTTTGTCAATTTGCTACCAGCATCATGACCTGCAATAAGTAAATCAGTTTTCTTAGACACACTTCCTGTAACTTTTGCACCATGTGCTTCAAGCCATGATTTAGCTTCGGATCTCTTCAAAGTATCCAAAGTTCCAGTTAGAACAACACGTAAACCGTTAAAACTACTATCAGTACTGCTTTCAAGCTGTTCTTCACGAGTTTGTCCTAAGAATTCCATATTTACCCCAGCTTGTCGCAATTCATCTAATAATTCCAGCACGTGTTCATCTGCAAAATACATTTCAACACTATCACCTATAATTTCTCCTAATGAATCAATAGTTGAAATTTCATCACTTTTTGCTTTAGCTAAGTTATCCATTGATTTATAATTTTCAGCTAATATTCTAGCTACTTTAGCACCAACATGGCGGATTCCTAGTCCAAAAATTAAACGTTCAATAGAATTATTACGACTATTATCGATTGCTGTCAATAGGTTATTCGCAGATTTTTCCTTAAACTTATCTAAAGTTATCAACTGTTCAAAAGTTAAGCTATAAATTCCGGCAACATCTTTAATCATTTCGCGGTTATAAAGCTGTTCAATTATTCTAGGTCCTAATCCTCTGATATTCATCGCATTTCTTGAAGCAAAATGTGTTAAGCTTTCTTTTACCAAAGCTGGACATTGTGGATTGATACATCTTAGAGCTACTTCATCATCTAAATGAACTAACTTAGCACCACATTCTGGACATTCTGTTGGAATTTGATACTCTACTGAATCTTCTGTTCTTTTAGCTAAAACTACTTCAGAAATTTCAGGAATAATATCTCCAGCTTTATGAAGTTTCACCATATCGCCTATCCGAATATCTTTTTCCCTTAAATAATCAGGGTTATGTAGCGAAGCTCTTGCCACAGTTGTTCCTGCTAACGTTACTGGTTCCATAACAGCAGTTGGAGTTACCACCCCGGTTCTTCCAACTGTCCATTCAATATCTAAAACTTTTGTTTCTTGTTCATCAGGTGGAAATTTATAAGCTATTGCCCATCTAGGAACTTTAACGGTGTTTCCCACTTGAGACTGAACTGCAAAGGATTCGGCTTTTAGAACTATTCCATCAATGTCGTATGGAAGATTAGCTCTTTGGTCAGTAGCCTTATCAATATAAGCAAATATTTCTTCTTTTGTTTTAACTTGTTTAGATTCATTATTAACTTTGAAACCCCAGCTCTCTAATTTTTTTAAGGCTTCAGTTTGAGTTTTTATCCCCAACTTTTCAGGTTCCATTAAATAATAAATAAAAGTACTCAAGTTTCGACTAGCTGTTATTTTTGTATCTAATTGACGCAAAGATCCTGCTGCTGCATTACGTGGGTTAGCAAAAACAGCTTGCCCTTCTGCTTCACGTTTAGTATTCAGTTCCACAAAAGATTTCTTAGGCATGTAACATTCTCCACGAACTTCAATTGACACAGGTTCATTTAATTCCATAGGGATTGCCTTGATAGTTTTGAGATTTTCAGTAATATCTTCACCGATTACCCCATTACCACGAGTTGACCCCTTGATAAACTTACCATTCTCATAAGTTAAGGAAATAGCCAAACCATCAATCTTTAACTCACAACTATAATCCAACTTCTGCTCTACACTATTTTCTAAACGCTCTAAAAATTCTATTAATTCCTCTTTAGAAAATACATCGCCTAATGACAACATTGGAATATCATGATTTACTTTAGTAAAGCCACTTAGAACTTTACCACCTACTCTTTGACTAGGAGAGTCCGCAGTTACTAAATCAGGATTGGCCTGTTCGAGCTCTAATAAACGTTGATAATGTTTGTCATACACGCTATCTTCAACAGATGGAGTATCCAACACATAATATTCATTACTCCAGCGATTTAACTTATCACGAAGCTCTTTTAATTCCATCTCTATATCTTTTTGTGACATATAGGCACCACCTTCCTTATATCTTTGTAATTGGTGCGAATGCTGCTAGTAATCGTTTAATACCTTTGCCTTCAAAAGCAATATCTAGTTCTGTATCTTCGCCATCGCCTGAGACCTTAACAATTGTTCCTGTTCCCCAAGCTTTGTGAGAAATCTTATCTCCTATATTCCAGCTTTGTTTGTCAGCACCAGTTTCTTTAGGACGTTCAACAGTTCCTGCTGGCATACGATATTTAGGCTTCTTACTAAATGGCACTTCTCTAGATCTAGTTCTCTTGGATGTTAATGTTGTACTTGCTACTGTTTGATTATCCGATTGGATTAATTCTTCATCAATTTCTTCAATAAAGCGAGAAGCGGGATTATTTTGACTCTTACCATACAACATACGAGAAATCGAGTTAGTTAAATAAAGTTCTTCTTCAGCACGAGTTATCCCTACATAGGCCAATCTACGTTCTTCTTCGAGTTCATTTTCGTCCATAACTGCTCTAGAAAGTGGGAAAATACCTTCTTCTAATCCCATCAAAAATACAACTGGGAATTCTAGCCCTTTTGCTGCATGTAATGTCATTAATGTGACTTCATCTGGTTCTTCTTCTACACTATCTTGATCTGAAACTAAAGCTAAATCAGCTAAGAAATCAACAAATGGATCACTTTCTTCATCTTCAGGTTCCCAATCTTGATCAAATTGCTTAGTAACCGTTAAAAATTCTTCCAAGTTTTCTAAACGATTACGATTTTCTAAAGTATCTTCTCTTTGTAAGTTAGCTTTATAACCCGTTACATCTAGAATTCTTTCTGTAACTTCAGTAACATTATGTGCCTCTTGATATTCATGTAACTGTTCTATCATCTCAGCAAACTTTTCTAATTCATTACTTGCCTTGGCAGATACCCCTGCTAAAGCAGCACTCTTGGAAGCTTCTAACATTGACATACCATGAATTTGAGAGAATGTTCTTAATTTTCCAACAGTTACTGAGCCGATACTACGTTTTGGTTCATTTACTATTCTTTCAAAACTCATAGAATCAGCTGGATTAGTTACTAAACGCAAATAAGCTAAAGTGTCCATTATTTCCTTGCGATCATAGAATTTATGCGCTCCAACTAATTTATATGGTATATTGGTTTTCACGAAAGTTTCTTCGATTATACGTGACTGTGCATTAGTACGATATAAAATAGCAAAATCTCCATAATGACGTCCATTATTTCTAATTTGTTCTTGAATTTTTTTAACTACATAATAAGCTTCTTCATTAGCGTTATTTGCACGATAATAATGGATCTTGTCACCTTGCTTATTATCTGTCCATAAAGTCTTATCTTTACGATTTACGTTATTCTCAATCACATTATTAGCAGCTGCTAAAATATTTTTTGTAGAACGATAATTTTGTTCCAATTTAATTACTGTTGCATCTGGGTAATCTTCTTCAAAGTTCATGATATTTTCCATGTTTGCACCACGCCAACCATAAATACTTTGATCTGCATCACCTACAACACATAAATTGCGATATTTACGAGCTAACTTATTAACTAATTCATATTGAGCTTCGTTAGTATCTTGATATTCATCAACATGAATATAGTGGAATTTACGTTGATAAAATTCCAATGTTTCTGGTGATTCGTTGAATAATCTAATAGTTTGCATGATTAAATCATCAAAATCCATTGCTTGGTTATTTGCAAGCTGATTTTGATATTCAAAATATGCTTTACTTACAATTTCTTCAAATGGTCCATTAGCTTGTTGGGCATAATCTTTAGGATCTAATAGGTCATTTTTGGCATTTGAAATTACACTTAAGATTGCACGTGGATCATATTTTTTAGTATCAATATTTAAATCATTAAGAACCTGTTTCATTAAAGTTCTTTGCTCACTTGTACTTGCAATTGTAAATGATCTATTAAAGCCTATTTTTTCTGCGTCTCTCCGTAAAATTCGTACACATAAAGCATGGAATGTAGATACCCATATATCTTCTGCACCTTCACCCATTAAATTATTTACACGTTCTCTCATTTCACGAGCTGCTTTGTTTGTAAAGGTGATAGCTAGTATGTTCCAAGGATTTACGCCTTTTTCTTCAATTAAGTATGCTACACGGTGAGTTAACACACGAGTCTTCCCACTACCAGCTCCTGCCATTATTAATAATGGTCCTTCTGTACATAAAACTGCTTCTGATTGTTTATCATTCATTCCTGACAAAAACATATTGTCGGTCACAGTACTCATCCTTTCAGAAAAATGTCAATTCTTATTATAACTAAAATCCAATTATTAATCATTAAAAAGAGCGATAACTTTATAATTATTTATCGCTCCATTAACTATTATTCTTTTGATAAATCGTCCCAAATACCAGTCGATTCTATTTGTTGTTTTATTTCCATTTCATTTTCAGCTAATACTATAATATAGCCTTCTGGTTGTGGTCTCATTGATTCTGGGTATCTAAAGAATGTATAATACCAATTATTTTTTAGCACCCATTGTGTACGAATGTCATCAATATTTTCTTCTTCAATCATTACCATGCCTGCAGGTTGAACTAATTTAATATCAACTAATGGCATCTTCACCAAAGTTCTAAGATGTTGCTCAAACATCGAAACATTAGTTGCCTTATCAAAGACATAGCCAGAATTATGTAAAGCTGGCACAATTCTTTTTACATATAAAGAACCACTCTCAGTTAGATAGAAAGCTACCTCTAAAGCACCTACATATTTTAAGCCACTGACAATTTCACCTGCTAAACGTTTTACTTCCTCTTCTACATCAGGTTGGATATTAGCTGGTACAATTGCCTCATTAAGACGATTTTCTTTATATCTAGTTTCAATTACAGGAAAATATGCTAAATTTCCATCATAATCACGTGTCATTATAACTGATAGTTCTTTATTATAAGGTATCCACGATTCTAAGATATAAGTCCCCATATCAATAATATCTGCACATTTGGCAATATCTGTTTGCTTACGAATTATTTGTTGACGTTTAGGTCCAAATCCTTTTTGAATAGGTTTTAATACACAAGGATATCCAATTGAACTAACAGCTTGGTAAACATCCTCTAAGCTAACAATTGTTGCATAAGGGGCAATATTTATATTCATTTGTTCAAAGAAAGCACGTTCCAACAATCTATCCTGTGCAATTTCTAAAGTTTCAGAACCTTGCGGAACTCTAGTGAATTTTTGTAGATATGCAATAACTTCAGAAGATATATGTTCTGATTCATACATTACTAAATCACAACGTTCAGCAAAATCTTGTAACTTAGCCTTATCGCTAAATTCTCCTACAATCTTAACATCTGCATCAGCTAAAGTAGGACTTCCTTCGTTAGTAGCGTAAACAATTACTTTAAATCCTAGTCTTTTAGCTGTTTGAGCCAATATAATTCCATTAGAACTGTCACCAATAATCCCCAGAGTATCACCTGGAAAAAGCACTTCATTTTCCATAAAAATTCCCTACTTTCGAACTAAATTTATCTTTTTTTATCTCAATTTTTATGTACATATTCATCTTATCATAACTTGAGGAAATAAGTATTTATTTTTGTTTATTTCTAAATATATTAGATTAATTAGTATCTAAAACAATACTTATTACCAATAATTCTAATCCCTTTGTTTCTAAAGTAAAGTAACTTATATCTTTTGAAATAAAAAAAGCCATTAGACACAAATCTAATAGCTTAAAAATAACTTTTTCTGAAGTTGGTGACAAAATGGTGATACTTTACTCTTATAAATGTCATCAAATGCCCGTCTGATAGGAAATGATCGATATATTGTTATGCCGGCTGCAGGATTCGAACCTGTGACCCTCGGTTTACGATACCGATGCTCTACCAACTGAGCTAAGCCGGCATAAGTTTATTAGGATGACCCGTACGGGATTTGAACCCATGTTACCGCCGTGAAAGGGCGGTGTCTTAACCACTTGACCAACGGGCCATA
>NZ_JANFQI010000013.1:0-32573 GCF_024436335.1 Ligilactobacillus sp. MP3 | reverse complement strand
TTAGATACCAAGAGTCAAAGTCTAACGTTCACTCAACCAGGCGATAAAGATCTAGTAACAGATCAAGTAATTTGGAACAAAGTTCCAAGTCAAAGCTTCGACGAAGTGAAGACGCCAGAAAAGGCAGGCTACACTCCAGATAAGGCAAGCGTAACAGCTAAAGAAGTAACAATTAATGATAGCAATACGACAGAAGTTGTAATATATAAAGCTAATATCGTAAATGTGGTAATTAATTATGAAGACAACATGGGAAATAAGCTTGCCGATACTGGAACTGTATCTGGTAAAGAAGGAAATGAGTTTACTACTCAAGCTTTAGAAATTGCTGGTTACCACTTAATTTCTGAGAGCAAATTGGTTCATGGTATTTTTGGTAAGACTTTAGAAATTACCTTTGTATATGAGAAAAATAGTACAGATTCTACAAAGAATACAAACCAAGTTGATAAGAACGATAATAACAGTAAGGAAAGTAAAGTAGAAACTAAGAAGTCCAATGATTTCAAAAATACTATTAACTCTAAAGATAAAGTGAATACTAAAGTATCAAGCCAAACATTACCACAAACTGGTGATCAAAAAGATAATACTGCTAGTTTAGTAGGATTAATCTTAATGAGTTTAGCAGGTTTATTCGGATTTAAACGCAAGAATAAACGTGATAACTAAATAATTATAAAAGACTAATTTATTGGAAAAATCACAAAGTTAATAAAATTATGTGATGATTAACAATAGGTTAGTCTTTTTTAATTTGATTAAATAGGCATGTTAAGCTTGTAATCATTTTTGTGATAACGATAACAAATACAGATCTTCATAAATTTTTTTGAACTTAATTTAAAGTTATAAATATTGATAAGTCGGCATTATATGCCATAAAATCTATTGTGCAAAAAAAAACAAAATTAACATTTTAAAAAAATAAGGTATAATAAAATTGTAAGCGTTATATAAAATAAAAACGAGTTCGGAAAATATCGCTAATTTTTAAGGAGGTTTTCAAGATGGCTGGTATTGATTTTGATAAATTAAAAAACATCGTTGATGACAAGTTTGAAACAGTTCGTGTTCTCGATAATGATGGAAATGTTGTTAACAAGGATCTATTTCCTGATTTAAGTGATGAACAAATTGTTGAATTATTTAAGAAAATGGTTTGGTCTCGTGTCCTAAACGAACGTTCAACTAAATTGAATCGTCAAGGACGTCTAGGTTTCTTCGCACCTACTGCAGGTGAAGAAGCTTCTCAAATTGGATCAGAATTTGCAATGGAAAAAGAAGACTATATCCTTCCAGCATACCGTGATGTTCCACAATTGGTATTACATGGATTGCCTTTATACAAAGCATTCTTATGGTCACGTGGTCATGTTGATGGAAATAAATATCCTGAAAACTTCAATGCACTACCACCACAAATTATTATCGGTGCTCAATATGTTCAAGCTGCAGGAATTGCTTTAGGTTTGAAGAAAAAGGGTTCTAAGAATGTAGCTTATACATACACAGGTGATGGTGGTACTTCTCAAGGTGATTTCTACGAAGGTATCAACTTCGCAGGTGCATTTAAAGCTCCAGCAATTTTTGTAGTACAAAATAATGGATACGCTATCTCAGTTCCTCGTGCAAAACAAACAGCTGCTAAAACATTAGCTCAAAAAGGTGTGGCAGCTGGAATTCCATTTGTTCAAGTAGATGGAATGGATGCACTAGCAATGTATTCAGTAATGAAAGCTGCACGTGAATATGCAGCAGCTGGTAACGGTCCAGTATTAATCGAAACATTAACATATCGTTTCGGACCACATACTTTATCTGGTGATGATCCTAAGCGTTATCGTACAGCTGAAGAAGAACAAGAATGGAAAGAAAAAGATCCATTAATTCGTATGCGTACTTACTTAGATAAGAAGGGTCTATGGTCTGAAGAAAAAGAAAAGGCATGGACAGAAGAAGTAAACAAGGAAATCGATGAAGCAATGGTTCTAACAGAAAAAGCACCTAAGCAAAAAGTTAGCGAATATCTAAAGAATGTCTTTGTTGATACACCTGCAACTATTCAAGAACAAATTGATAAATACACAAAGAAGGAGGCTGAATAACCATGGCTAAAACAACAATGATTAAAGCTATTACAGCGGCAATGGATGAAGAATTAAAGCGTGATGACAAGGTCTTAGTATTTGGGGAAGACGTTGGTAAAAACGGTGGTGTTTTCCGTGCAACTGATGGACTTCAAGAAATTTACGGAGAAGATAGAGTGTTTGATACACCACTTGCTGAATCTGGTATTGGTGGTTTAGCAGCAGGTTTAGCCTTCACTGGTTTTCGTCCAGTTCCTGAAATTCAATTCTTTGGTTTTGTTTTTGAAGTAATGGATTCAATTGCAGGACAAATCTCCCGTGAACGTTATCGTATGGGAGCAACTCGTAAGATGCCTGTTACATTTAGAGCTCCATTTGGTGGTGGGGTTCATACACCTGAACTTCACTCTGATAGTTTAGAAGGCTTGATGGCTCAAACTCCAGGTTTACGTGTAGTTATTCCATCTGGCCCATATGATGCTAAGGGACTGTTAATTTCAGCTATTCGTTCAGATGATCCAGTTGTATTCCTAGAACATATGAAATTATATCGCTCAGTTAAAGAAGAAGTTCCAGATGAAGCATACATCGTACCATTGGACAAAGCAGCAGTTAAGCGCGAAGGTAGCGATGTAAGCATCATAACATATGGCTACATGGTTCAAGAAAGTTTGAAAGCAGCTGAAGATTTAGCTAAAGAAGGAATTAACGCTGAAGTTGTTGATTTACGTACAGTATCTCCACTTGATGAAGAAACAATTTTAGCTTCTGTTAAGAAAACAGGTCGTGTTGTACTTGTTCAAGAAGCACAAGCACAAGCAGGAATTTCTCCAGCGGTAGCTTCATTAATTGCAGAAAAAGGTATTCTTTCATTAGAAGCACCAATTGGTCGTGTAAGTGCACCTGATACACCATATCCATTTAGTGAAGCTGAAAGTACATGGTTACCAAATAAAAAAGATATCGTAGAGAAAGTTAAAGAAGTTGTGAACTTCTAATTTGGAGGGTGAAATAATGAGTAAATATCAATTTAAATTGCCAGATATCGGTGAAGGTATTGCAGAAGGTACAATTGGCGAATGGCATGTTAAGCCTGGTGACAAGGTGGAAGTTGATGGAGATTTAGTTCAAATTGAAAATGATAAATCTGTTGAAGAAATTCCTTCTCCAGTTTCAGGTACAGTAACAAAAATATTGGTTGAAGAAGGCGAAACTGCTGAAGTTGGTCAACCATTGATTGAATTAGAAGTTGCAGAAGGAGAAGGCAATGTAGCTGACGATGCTCCTGCTGCAGAAACTGAAAAAGAAGAAAAAGTGGAAGCTGCACCAGCACCAAATACACAACCAACTCCACAAGTTGCAGATCATAGCTTACCAGTTCTTGCAATGCCAGCAGTTCGTCGCTATGCACGTGAACAAGGAATTGACTTGAAGTTAGTACCAGGTTCTGGTCGTCATGGTCAAGTATTAAGAAGTGATATTGATGCCTTTAAAGCTAATGGTGGTGCAGTTGCTGCTGCCCCTGAAGCAACATCAGCTGTGGAAGAAACAGCACCACAACCAGCTCCTAAGTTACCTGCTGGAGATGCTCAATGGCCTGAAACACGTGAAAAGATGTCAGGCATTCGCAAAGCAACAGCAAATGCAATGGTACGTTCAGTATCTCAAATTCCACATGTGCATGTCTTTGATGAAGTGATTGTTGATAAATTATGGGCACATCGCAAGAAGTACAAGGAACTTGCTGCAGAACGCGATGTCCGTCTAACATTCATGGCATATATGGTAAAAGCATTAGCCGTAGTTATGAAAGAATTCCCAATTTTCAATTCATCTGTAGATATGGATAAGCATGAAATTGTTTATAAGGATTACATCAATGTAGGAATTGCTACAGATACAGATAGAGGATTATTTGTTCCAAATGTAAAACATGCTGATAGCACAAGCCTATTTGGTATTGCTAAACAAATTACTGAAAACACAGCTAAAGCTAAAGATGGTAAATTAACAGCCGGTGATATGAGTCACACAGGTATGTCAATTACAAATATCGGTTCAGTAGGTGGCGGTCACTTTACACCAGTAATTAACTGGCCAGAAGTTGCTATCTTAGGTATGGGTCGTATTACTGATGAACCAGTTGTTGTTGAAGGTGAAGTAAAGATTGCTAAAGTCTTGAAGTTATCTTTGGCATTTGATCATCGCGTAATTGATGGTGCAACAGCTCAACGTGCAATGAATCGCTTGAAAGAATTATTAAGTGACCCAGAATTGTTATTAATGGAAGGATGATAGGCTAATGGTAGTTGGAGATTTTGCAATAGATTTAGATACAGTTGTTGTAGGTGCTGGACCTGGTGGATATGTAGCTGCAATTCATGCTGCAGAATTAGGTCAAAAAGTTACTGTAATTGAACGTGAATACATTGGTGGTGTATGTTTAAATGTTGGATGTATTCCTTCTAAAGCTTTGATTGAAGCTGCACATCATTACCAACATGCAATGGATTCTCAAGAAATGGGACTTCAAGTTACAGCTGCTAAGCTAGACTTCGATAAAACAATTGAATGGAAGAATAACGTTGTAGCTCGTCTAACAGGTGGGGTTGCTTCCTTATTCAAGAAACATAAGATTGATGTTATCTGGGGAAATGCATATTTGAAAGATAGTCATAGTTTACGAGTAATTTCTGATGATGATAAGGCTCAAACATATACATTCAATAACTTGATTATTGCAACAGGTAGTCATCCAATCGAAATTCCTAACTTCAAATTTGAAGGACGTGTACTTGATTCTACAGGTGCTTTGAACTTAACAGAAGTTCCTAAGGAATTAGTTGTTGTAGGTGGTGGCTACATTGGTTCTGAATTAGCATCTGCTTACGCTAACTTAGGCTCTCATGTAACCATCCTTGAAGGTGGAGATATGATTTTAGCTAACTATGAAAAAGACTTAGTTAAAGTTGTAGAACATCACTTCAGTGAACAAGGTGTAGATATTTACACTAAGGCTATGGCTAAGAATGCAGAACAAACAGATAAAGATGTAACTGTTACTTTCGAAGTAGATGGCGAAGAAAAGAAAATTACAGCTGATTATGTCATTGTTTCTGTTGGTCGTCGTCCAAACACTTCAAATATGGGCTTAGAACAAGCTGGTGTAAGTGTTGATGAACGTGGTTTAATTCCTGTTGATGCACAAAGTCGTTCAAATATTCCTAACATTTATGCTATTGGTGATGTAACAAAGGGATATGCATTGGCTCATAAAGCTTCTTACGAAGGAAAGGTTGCAGCAGAAGCTATTTCTGGCAAACCAACAGTTATTGATTACCATGCAATGCCAGCTGTATGTTATACAGATACATCCATTGCAACAACAGGTTTGACATTAGCTGAAGCAAAGGAAAAAGGCTTTGACGCTAAGAAAGCACAATTCCCATTTGCAGCTAATGGTCGTGCAATTTCAATGGGTGAAACAGATGGATTTATCCGTTTAGTATTTGAAAAGGAAACAGGTGTCTTATTAGGTGCTCAAATGGTTGGTAGCAACGCTAGTGATTTAATTAGTGAATTAACTTTGGCTATTGAATGTGGTTCAACAGTTGAAGATATTGCATTAACAATTCATCCACATCCTTCCTTAAGTGAAGCTGTTATGGATACTGCTGATGTTGCCATTGGATTCCCAACAAATATTTAATAATTAAAGTAAAGGACCGGTATATAGCAGATATCGGTTCTTTGTATAAAAGTAATTAGTAGAGGAAGATGAAAGTTATGGAAAAAATGCAATACGTTGTAATGAAAACAGATGATATTAGAACAAACCTGGCCACAGAACAATATTTAATGAATAGCGATAAAATAAAACCTCCATTCATGTTATTCTACATTGAAAAGCCATGTATTATTGTTGGTCGTAACCAAAATACAATGGAAGAAATCAACCAAAAATATTGTGAAGAACATGGAATTACTATTACACGCCGTCTATCAGGTGGTGGAGCTATGTACCAAGATTTAGGTAATCTTTGCTTTAGTTTTGTAGTACCAGCAGAAAATCAAAAATTTGGTGACTTTAAATCTTTAGTACAACCTGTTGTAGATGCTTTGCATAAGATGGGTGTAACAGGTGCAGAAACAACCGGACGTAATGATATTGTGGTTGATGGTAAGAAATTCTCTGGTAATGCAATGTATACGCGTGGTGGCAAAACTTTCTCTCACGGTACACTAATGTTTGATGTTGATACTGATGCAGTTGCTGATGCTTTACGTGTTCCTAAGGATAAGATTGAATCTAAAGGAATTAAATCAGTACGTTCTCGTGTTACAAACCTAAAACCATATGTTAGTGAAGAATATAAAGACTTTGATACATTCCAATTTAGAGATGAACTAATTAAACTAATTTGGGGTGTTGACACTTTAGAAGAAGCACAACAATATGAATACCAATTAGATGATGAAGATAAAAAAGGTATTGAAGAAGTTGAACAAAAACTTTATAAAAACTGGGACTGGGTATATGGTAAATCTCCAGAATTCACAGTTAAGCGTCGTAAACACTTTACTAGTGGCACAATTGATGCTCGTTTCTTAGTTGAAGATGGTAAGATTAAAGATATTAAGATTTACGGAGATTTCTTTGGTTCAGGTGATGTAAAAGATGTCGAAGATGCTTTACGTGGGTTGAAGTATGATGTGTCAACTATAAAAGAAACATTAGGTAAACTTGACTTGAATAAATATTTTGTTGGAATTGATGCTGAAGATGTTAAAGAATTAATCTCAACACAACAATAGTAATTAAAGTAAAACTCGTCGATTTGGCGAGTTTTATTTATACTAGGCTGATATGTTACAATAACTATGTAAGTATATTAATTATTGTATATGGGAAGGAAGTGTGGGGCTAATGGCAACAAGAGCAGAACTAAAAAATGAAGTAAAAGATGCTTTTCGTGGAAATTGGAAAAAAGCGATAGGATTATCAATAATACCAATTGTATTCACAGTAATAACAGTGTTTACGATTTCAGCATTTTTACAGGTACTATTGTTAGTAATGCATAATAATTCAGATGTGTTTAATAACATTTCGAATGATGCGACTGCTAATTCAACTGGAAATGGTGGAGCCTATAGTACCAATGTTGTTTCAAGTATTATTGGAATTATGATAAATCTGGGGATTCAATATACCTTTTTAGATTGGCTTCGTGGCAAAAGCGTGGAAAGTATCAACAATTTTAGAAGCATGTTCCAAGTGTTTTCTAAAAGATATTTTATTCCAGTATTAGTGATGTATATTATCCAATGGGTATTACAATTCCTATGGTCATTACTTTTCATTATTCCTGGGATTATTAAGGGATATTCATACTCACAAACTTATTTTATCTACAAAGATATTGAAGCTAGTGGTGCAAAAGCCAATTACAAATATCCTGATTATGTAACTTTAAGTAGAGAATTGATGAATGGACATAAGTGGGAACTATTCCTATTAGATTTAAGCTTTATTGGCTGGCATATTATGTCAATTCTTACATTTGGATTAGGTTATATTTGGTTGATTCCATATATGAGCGCAACAAAGGCTGCATTTTATCGAAATTTAGCTGGAGATAAATTTTTGAAACAAGATAGAGTTTATGATGCTGAATTTAAGGAAATGTAAAAAAGAATAAGATACTGGCACCAATAAGATTAAAGCTTATTGGTGCTTTTTTGAGAGTAGGTGAAAGGAATGGTTGCTTGGCAAGCTGCCTGGTACTATGAAAATATTGATTTTTCGGCGATGCCATTTAAGATGAGAGAATTATCTCAATTAATAAAAATTACGTCTTTTTTATCAGGCAAAGAATTACGACTAAAATTAACCAATTACTATGGCAAAGAAGAACTCATTTTTGATGAAATTTATGTAGCTCTAACAGCTGATATGAAAGAAAAACAAAGAGTAACAGCTTTGTATCAGGATACGATTGTAATTCCACAAGGAGAAGCAATTTGGACAGATTCAATAGACTTAGATATTAAAGTTGGACAAACAATCTATATCTATATGAAGTCTTCACAGGAACAAGAATACTGTGATTTTAAGTGTACTTATGAAACATCATTAACCAATGCCTCTTTTGCTCGTAGTGCTAATTTCTTACCTAAGTTAAGTGATACTTGGCAAAGTAGGAAAGGTTGGTTTTGTTTAGAAGAAGTAGATGTATGGACGAAAGCAACTCCTAAGTATTTGGAAATTACAGGTGATTCTCTAATGGAAATGGGGATGATAACAGCTCCTTTAATGCAATATCTGATGACTGTACATCCTGACGAAGCAACAGTGCTAAATACTGCTATTTCTGGAAGTCGCTTAATTCATGATGCCCCTCATGATCAACCTATTTATGAAACCTTTGGAGAGAGTTTATTAAGTAGAATGGTTAGAAATAGGAGTGGCTTTAAGCCTGAGTTGACGATTGTTTCAATTGGGGCGAATGATTTGATGCTACCATTGATCAGTGAAGTAGCTGCAAGACAAAAAATAACTAAGGATAATTTTTTTAATGCTGTTCAAAGGCTGAATGAAATTTTAGAAAAGCGCAACAGTGAATTAATCTTGCTAGATATACCGCCCTTTACACTAAGTCACACTGGTCGGCCAGATGATAAAGAACTACAAGCACAAAAATTTAGAAAAGAATTAAATAGCAAACTTGCTACAATTCCTGAAACAGTGCCCACATCACTTCTTTTAGAAATGTTGCCATGTGGCGTACAAAGTGCATATGATTTTGGTGACCATATGCATATCAATCAGGCTGGTGGTAGGGTTGTAGCAACTAAATTAATTCCTAAAATAGAACAAGAATTATTTCATTAAAAAAAATGGCAGCAAAGCCTAGTTTTAAAGACTTTGCTGCCGTTTTTTTTTAATTAATCAGAGCCGATAAGTTTTTCTACTTGTTTAGATAGATTTTCCCAAGTTAGAGGGGAAGCTTCCTTAAAGTCATCAGAGAATGTAGAATGATTTTCTCTAGGAATGATATAGCCAACAATTTCGCTTGTAGCTCCACGTACGGCTAATTTTTTATCAGTATCATCCCAAATAACAGTCCAGTAAGGTCCTTCTAATGCGTCATCAAACATATATTGAACACCATCAAGGATAGTTTTTTCAATAACTTCTTGTTCAGTTGCATCAGGATATCCATTAGCCTTGAGCCAAAATAGCTTTTGTTGAACCTCGCCCATATCATCAGGAATGAAATTAAGCATGTTATACATTATTATCGTCCTTTCAAAATAGAAATGTTAAGTATATTTTATCAAAAATAAAAAGTAGCACCAACTAATAAAGTTGATAAAAAAGCAGATTTATAAGTTATAATAAGATTAATTAAATTAAGGATGGTGTTTTAAATGCGAGCAATCTTAACTACTATTGGAGCAGATAAGGCAGGTATAATTGCCGGCGTAAGTACATATTTAGCTAAAAACCAAATCAATATTCTTGATGTATCTCAAACTATTATGAATGGATACTTTACAATGATGATGATGGTAGAAATTCCAGATGAAAAAGTAGATTTCGAAAAAATCACAACAGAACTCAATGAATTGGGTGAAAAGTTGGGTGTAGAAATTAAAATTAGAAACGAAAAGTTATATCAAGCGATGCATCAACTATAAGATGAGGTGATAGAGCATGGATACAGCGCAAATCCTTGAAACAATCAAGATGATTTCAGAAGAAAATTTGGATATTAGAACAATTACAATGGGAATTTCTTTGCTTGATTGTATTGATAGTGACAGTGATAAAGCATGTCAAAAAATTTATGACAAGATAACAACTAAAGCTAAAGATTTAGTGAAAGTTGGAAATCAAATTGCAACAGAATATGGAATTCCAGTTATTAATAAACGAGTTTCAGTGACACCAATTAGTTTGATTGCTGTAGCTTCTAAAGATAAAGATTATGTTAAATATGCTAAAGCTTTAGATAGAGCAGCGCAAACTTTAGGTATTGATTTTATTGGTGGTTACTCGGCTTTGGTGCAAAAAGGTTATCAAAATGGGGATCGTACTTTAATCAAATCATTACCTCAGGCTTTAGCTGAAACAAATCTAGTATGTGCTTCTGTAAATGTTGGTTCAACAAGAAGTGGAATCAATATGGATGCAGTTAAAGAAATGGGGCAAGTTGTTAAAGCAGCTTCAGAACTAGATTTTATGACAAATGCTAAGATGGTTATTTTCTGCAATGCAGTTGAAGATAATCCGTTTATGGCAGGAGGATTCCATGGAGTTGGTGAACCAGATGCTGTTATTAATGTGGGTGTTTCTGGACCTGGTGTTGTTAAATCAGCTTTAGAAAAAGTTAAAGGTGCTTCTATGGACGTAGTAGCCGAAACTATCAAGCAAACAGCATTTAAAGTTACAAGAATGGGTCAATTAGTAGGTAGCATTGCCGCAGAAAAATTAAACGTACCATTTGGAATTGTTGACCTATCTTTAGCACCAACACCTGCCGTAGGTGATTCTGTTGCCCAAATTTTGGAAGAAATTGGCTTAGAACAAGTTGGAACACATGGTACAACTGCAGCTTTAGCGATGTTAAATGATGCAGTTAAAAAGGGTGGCATCATGGCATGTAGTCATGTCGGTGGTTTATCAGGTGCATTTATTCCAGTTTCTGAAGACGCTGGCATGATAGATGCAGTTAATGCTGGATCACTTAATATTGAAAAACTAGAAGCAATGACAGCTGTTTGTTCAGTAGGGTTAGACATGATTGCAATTCCAGGAAATACACCCGCTGAAACAATTAGTGCGATGATTGCAGATGAAGCTGCAATTGGTATGATTAATAATAAGACAACTGCCGTTAGAGTTGTTCCAGTTCCTGGAAAAGATGTTGGCGAAACAGTTGAATTTGGTGGCTTATTAGGACATGCTCCAATTATGGCAGTTAATAAGGTATCTTCAGCAGATATGATTAATCGTGGTGGACTTATTCCAGCACCTGTTCATAGTTTCAAAAACTAAAATTGGATAGCAATGACTGGTAATTCTTTGAATAATCAATAGGGTAATTCAAAGATATCATCTAATAAAATGAATGTTTATGAGAAATAAGGAATAGAACAGATAGATAGAATCTGTTTTATTCTTTTTTATTAAGTTTATTTGACGGTTTGTGATTGATAATGGTAAATTATTGAGTGTAAAGGTAATATTTTGGAGGGTTATTACTATTATTTCAACTTTAATAATATAATTTAAGTAAGGTATAAGGATTTTAAATGTTTTTTTAATAATAATGTAAACGGAAACATAAAAATAAGAATGAGATCTGGTGAATTTTAGAATTTTTATGAAAGAAAATGACTTTTTTTGACTATTTATGATTGAATTTAATCAAGAATAGTGTTACTATACTAGAGGAGGTTGTGAAAGTGCTTGCAGAAGAAAGACATAGAATAATTTTAGAAATGTTAAAAGAGCGCAATGTAGTTAAGTTACAGGATATCTGTGAGAGGACACATTGTTCAGAATCATCAGGAAGAAGAGATTTGCAGCTATTGGAAGAGCTAGGCTTATTAGTTCGTGTCCATGGTGGTGCTAAGATGAAGCAACCTTTGCAACGAGAACTTGATGTAATGGGGAAATCTACTCAAAATACTCAAGAAAAAGAAAGTTTAGGCGCAAAGGCAGCAAGTTATATTCAAAATGATGACGTTATTTATTTAGATGCTGGAACTTCAACTTTAGCAATCATTCCTTATTTATCTGAAGATCAGCATTTAACTGTTGTTACAAATGGAGTTGAGCATGCTTCATTATTAGCCGATAAGAATATTAGGACTTTCTTGTTAGGTGGTAGATTGAAGAATACTACTAAAGCAATTATTGGTGTTGAAGCAGCAAATGATTTGAAAAGATTTAGATTTAATAAAGCATTTTTAGGAATCAATGGTGTCCATGAAAAGTATGGATTGACAACTCCAGATCCTGATGAAGCTGAGATTAAAAGAACCGCACTTGAAAGAAGTGAAAAAGGCTATGTAATCGCTGATAAGTCTAAATTTGGTTATGTGTCTTTTGTGAAAGTTGCAGATGTTACAGATGCAACAATTATCACAAGTACTTTACCTGCTAGTGTAGCTAAGCAATATAGTTCACAGGCAACAATACAGGAGGTTATATTATGATTTATACGGTAACAATCAATCCATCTATTGATTATATCGTGCAACTAGACAAGCTCACCTTGGGAGAAGTTAATCGTATGGACTACGATAACAAGCTTCCGGGTGGGAAAGGTATTAACGTTTCTCGTATCTTAAAGGAATTAGGTCATGACAATATTGCATGGGGCTTTCTTGGAGGATTTACTGGAAATTTTGTAAAAGAGGAACTTGAAAAAGTAGGTTTGAAGACAGATTTCACTCCAATTGCAGCTGATACTCGTATCAATGTTAAAATCAAGGCTCAAAATGAAACAGAAATCAATGGTCAAGGACCTAAGTTGACTGAAGAAGAGATCAGTACTTTTACAGAAAAATTTGACCATTTAACATCAGATGATGTTGTTATTTTTGCTGGAAGTTTAGTACCTAGTTTAAATGATGATTTCTACTTTGATTTGATTAAGATCATTCGTTCAAAAGGAGCTCAATTTGTAATTGATACAACTGGCGAAAGTTTACGTAAGACCTTAGCTGAAAAGCCATTAGTTGTTAAACCAAATAATCATGAATTAGCTGATTTATTTGGTGTCGAATTTAACGGAATAGACGACATTGTTAAATATGGTCGTAAATTGTTAGACATGGGTGCTCAAAATGTTTTAGTTTCTATGGCAGGCGATGGTGGCTTGATGATTACCAATGAAGGTGTATGGAGATCATTAGCTCCTAAGGGAACTGTTATTAACTCCGTTGGTGCTGGTGATTCTATGCTAGCGGGATTTGTTGGTACTTATGCAAGCACTAAAGATCCAATTGAAGCTTTCCATTATGGATTAGCTTCTGGATCTGCAACAGCATTTTCTGAAGATTTGGCAACTCGCAAAAAGATCGATGAAATTTATGCTCAAATTACTATTGATGAATATAAATAGAATTGTTTAGGAAAGGAACGGTTTAATATGGATATTCGTAGTTTGTTAATGAAAGATATCATGATTATGGATCTTAAGGCTACTACTAAGGCTGAAGTAATTGATGAAATGGTACATAATTATTATGAACATGGAATCATTGACGATGAAGATCTATATAAGAAAGATATCATCAAACGTGAAGAAGAAGGTTCAACTGGTATGGGCGATGGAATTGCTATTCCACACGCACATGACGCTGCAGTTAAGAAACCAGCTGTACAATTTGCTAGAAGTGTTGCAGGTGTTGACTATGACTCAATGGACGGCCAGCCAGCTCACTTATTCTTCATGATTGCAGCTCCAGAAGGTGGAGATAATACTCACTTGCAAGCCTTAGCTGCTTTATCACAAGTATTGATGAACCCAGATGTTGTAACAGCATTGAAAGCTGCAGATACACCTGACAAGGTTCAAGATATTTTTGCAGAAGCTGTAGCTAAGAAGGAAGCTGAAAACAAGGCTGAAGAAGAAGCGGAAAAAGCAGCTGCAAATAGTAATAGTGATCGTCCATATATTGTTGCTGTTACTGCTTGTCCAAATGGTATTGCACATACTTACATGGCTGAAGAAAACTTAAAGAAGAAAGCTAAAGAATTAGGTGTTGATATCAAAGTTGAAACAAATGGTTCTGAAGGTATCAAACATCGTTTAACAGCAGATGAAATTTCAAGAGCTGTTGGTGTTGTTATCGCAGCCGACAAAAAGGTTGAAATGAACCGTTTTGATGGCAAGCCACTTGTAAATAAGCCTGTTAAATCTGGTATCCAAGAACCAGAAAAATTAATCCAACAAGTTTTGGATGGAAAGGCAGCTATTTATCACGCAACAGGTGATGATAGTAGTTCTTCTACTGAATCTGATGGAACTGTTTGGGGTAACATCTACAAGCAATTAATGAATGGTATTTCACACATGCTACCATTTGTTATTGGTGGTGGTATCTTAATGGCGATCTCATTTATTGTTGAACAATATATGGGTGGTGCCAAAGCTCCAGCATTTATTTTCTTAAATAGTGCAGGTAATTTAGCATTTGCATTTATGGTACCTGTGTTGGCAGCTTACATTGCTGAAGCAATCGGTGATACTCCTGCTCTAATGCCTGGTTTAGTCGGCGGTTACATGGCTTCAATTGTTAACGTATCTGGTGGTGTTCAAGTTAACGCTCAAGCACATTCAACTTCACCTGCTGGATTCTTAGGTGGTATTGCAGCTGGTTTTATTGCTGGATACTTGATTTTAGGTATGAAGAAGATGTTTGCAGGATTACCACGTTCAGTTGAAGGTATGAAACCAATGCTTCTTTATCCAGTATTTGGATTGCTATTCATTGCTTTGATTATGTACTTCATTGTTAACCCAATCTTCAGTACAATCAACCTATGGATCACTCACTTCTTGAATGGTATGGGTACTGGAAACTTAGTCCTATTAACATTAGTATTAGCTGGTATGATGTCTATTGATATGGGTGGTCCTTTCAACAAGGCTGCTTATGTATTTGCTTCAGGTGCTTTCGCTAACGATCCTAAGTCTACAACTGCTGCTATTTTGATGGCTGCCGTAATGGTTGGTGGTATGGTTCCTCCATTTGCAACAGCTATCGGTACTGCATTTTTCAAGAACAAGTATACTGAAGATGAACGTCGTGCAGGTGTTACAAACTGGATCTTAGGATTCTCATTCATTACAGAAGGTGCTATTCCATTTGCAACAGCTGATCCAGGTCGTGTAATTCCATCATGTATCATTGGTTCTGCTGTTTCTGGAGCAATTGTTGGTGCTATGAGAATTGGTATTCCTGCTCCTCACGGTGGTTTCTGGGTATCACCTCTGGCAACAAACATTTGGGGTTACTTCTTAGCTGTAATCGTTGGCTCTATCGTAGCAGCTTTGATTATGAGTTTCTGGAAAAAACCAGTTAATGAAAAATAATTATTAAGAAAAGTGGATGTAAAAGTCCACTTTTTTAATTGTAAAAGATATTTAATTTGTCAGAGTTAATGATTTAGCATATCATTATAATTGTCAAATAATATTGAAGGAGCAATATTTTTATGCCGATAGATAATAAATTAATTGATGATGCCGGGAAAAAGTACCGTCAGTTAACAGAATGGTTTTATCTATGTTGTCTGGCAATATTTTTTATAACTATTTATATTAATGGCACAACAATGGTGGATCAAATTACATATTTTAATAAGTTGATTTTCCTTCGAATTGAGCAGGCAGTAACACTTTTAGTGATGGGAAAGATAGTATTACTAGATAAATATCCACGAAAGCTAACAATAAAATTATTGTTAATCTTTATGCTGATAACTTATATTTGCTATCGAGCTCGTGCTTATGAGCCATTATTCTATACCGTATTTTTGATAGGTGCCAAAGATGTCGACTTCAGGAAAATTCTTAAATTGTACTTAACCTTTGGAATTCCAATTTTTATAGTAAGTGCCTGGTTGGCTCTGAATGATTATATACTGAATTTAACTCTTCAAAGACCAGGAGATAATACGGTTAGAATAGCTTTAGGAAACTATTCTCCATCAGATGCTGCAGCGCATATTTTTTATTTTATGTTAGCATATGCTTTACTTAAACGATTTAAATGGAATATACCGGAGATTATCTCAGGAATAGCCTTGTTGATATGTGTCTATACATTAACCGCAACTAAACTAGATGAAATTTTGATTATTTTGATACTACTCCTATGTGCAGGGGGATATAAGTATGCGGTAAAATTTATCCAAAGATTCAGTTTAAAACAAGTTAGATGGGGATTGTGGATATACGCAGTTATCAATGTGATGTTGCCTTTGATGTTTAATCCAAATAGTAGAATTTGGAGTATTATAAATACCTTGAGTTCTGCGCGTTTATTCTTCGGGCAAGTTGCATATCATGATTATGCTATTCCTTTGTTTGGTCAATTTATTTATCAAAATGGGAATGGTAGTATTAAGCCAGGGGAAGCATACTTTTTCATTGATTCATCGTTTGTAAGGGCGTTATTAATGTATGGCTTAGTATTCTTTGTTGTTGCGATGTTTTACATAATTAGTAGTATCGAAAGTAACATTAAACAAAGAAATTATAATTTAGTTATAGCTTTGATCCTAGTTTTATTAAGTTCTGCAATTGATAATCATTTATGGGACATGGCATTTAACATTGTATTTTTAGGAATGTTTGCAGATGTACAGTCAGATAATGAGATAGTAGGGATAGAGAATGAAAGTAACACAAAATAGAAATTTAGAAACAACTTCAATGGGATTGTTATTAGGATATTTTATACTATCGATATTTTTGAATAGTTTAGGCAATGCTTTAACGGTATCTTTGAATTTAGGAAGTGCGTTGTGGACTGCCGCAGCAGTTAATATAGCTAAAATAACACCAATTTCTTTGAGTGCGATGCTATTTATTTCTGGTTTTATTGTAATAATCGTTAATCTAATAATTTTGAAAAAGGTTAATTTAAAAAGAATATTGGGTAATCTAATTTTTATGACTCCTTTTTCAATTTTAGTAGGGATTTTTGCAACAGAATTAGTTAAACTAGGAGTTCATAGTTTAAATTTACCTGTGCGTATCTTTTTGGATTGTTTAGGAGTAGTCCTAATTGCTATTGCTATATCACTTTATCAAAGAATAAATTGGATGTTGCATCCAGTTGATGATTTGATGCAAATTATTCGTTTTAAATACTTCAAAGGTAGTTCTACAATTGCCCAATTGGTAACTTTCACTCCACCAATTGTAGCGATTATTATTTCGGTAATTGTATCACATCATATATATGCAATAAATGTTGGAACAATATTTGCTTTATTATGTCAGGGACCAATCGTAGGGATAGCTGACAAGATAGTTTTTCCAAGTCTAAAGCATCGCAATTTAGACTAGATAAAAGTAAAGACATAGTTTTGTTTGCAAAGCAAAGCTATGTCTTTTTATATATAATAAAATACCCTGTAATCAGGTAGTCTACCTAAAAAAATTACAGGGTATTAATTTTAATATTTTATTTTTTTGCAGCTCTCTTTAATTCTAGTTTGCGTAGCCATGGTAATAGGAAACCAAGTACAACTAAGAATCCAACAGTTACAAAGTTCATAAATAATTGGTGATCAAATGCTTTAGTTCCAGGAGCAGCATCTTGAGGGATGAATCCCATTGTTGCGCAGACAAAAGTGAAGATGAAGCACCAGAAACCAACAATTAAAGCACCAGTTCTATTCTTAATATAAACGTAATCGGACTTAAATTGTTCTTCTTGCCAACGAATAGCTAGGAATGCAACGAATACTAAAGCTGTCTTATATGGTGAAACAATCCCATTTAAGTTCAACAACCAGTTATAGATGGAGTTGATATTTGGTAAAGTACCACTTAAAAGAAGAAGTAACAAACTGATTCCAGCAGTTAAAGTATAACTGTGTACTGGACGTCCAGCTTTATTCTTCTTGATAAGCCAACTAGGCATGTATTTAGCAGCAGTATCACTAGCGAATACACGACTAGCAGCATCAATTAAAATAGCTAATTGAGCTAACATAAACATCAATTGAACTACAGCAAAGACATACATCAAGCTCTTACCCATACCAACTTGTTCACCTAAAAGTTTGAATGCATAGTATGGACCATTCATCTTAAAGTCATTAGGAATGTGGTTAGCGTTAAAGAAGACAGCCAATGATAAAGTACCAAAGATAGTTAAGAAAGCAGTCATCAAAGCTAACATCCACATAGCTTTAGGAAAATCTCGCTTAGGATTACGCATCTTGTTAATGTATGGAGCTGCTAATTCAGCACCAGACATAGCAAAGATCAATAAACCAGTTGTAGAGAAGTAGTGTAAACTAAAGTTTGGCTTAAATGCATGAAGATTAAATGGTTGTGTAGCAATATGTGCACCGTGTGTTAATGCCCATATAGTCATGAAAACAAAAAGCATTGAAATCAAGAACATCGCACCACCACCAATGATGGAAAGTACTTCTAAGGAATCACGGAAAACATTTTCGAAGATAATGAATAATAAAATAATAACAAAAGTTAACATTCCGAAAGTGAACGTAGACATGTGATGTCCTAAAGTATTATTACCTAAAATAATCCAACTTATAGAAACAATAACAGAGTTTGAAACGTCCACTAAGTAAGGAATTGTTTGTGTCCAGTACATCCAGGAAGTAATGTATCCAAATAAATCACTGTGAGTACCACGACGAATCCAAGAAGCAAGTCCACCATCTTGATTATCAAAAGTTAATCCTAACTGTGTAGCAATTAATGCATAAGGAATAACGTAAGTAAAAAGTAAGAAAATCCATGAAATAACAACAGATAATCCTTGATTTTGAAAAGGATAGAAAATATTTTCAAAACTAATAATTGTAACAAAGTCGAGCAAAGCGATAACTGGCCAGCTCATATAATGTTTTTTTTGATCTAACATTTAAAATCTCCTCATTAATAATGATTAATATAAAGCGTATTATTAATCATTTAAACAAGGTGGCTTATTTTTACGCCTGAGAAAGTTAGCAGGCAAAATTACCACAGCCTTCCTTAATATTTTCTTTAACTTTTAGTATTGTAGCGTAATTTTCAGAAAAATAATAGAATAAAAAATTGATTTTTCAAAATTTATGCAAATAAAAAATCAATAGACGCTGTTATACGCCTATTGATTGAATATATATTAACTATTGTTCGTGGGAATAACGAGCCTTTAAAGCCCATAAAATTGAAACAGTATCGACAACTTCTTGGAACATAGCACCGATGAAAGCAGGGATGATACCAGTACTTGCGATTAACATTAATGCAGTACAAATTGCAATCCCTAACAAAACTGATTGACGAGCAACTCTAATGGTGTCACGTGAAATAGTAACAGCCTTAGAAACACGGGATAGATCATCCTTTAAAATAACAACATCAGCTGATTCACTAGCAGCAGTAGAACCATGTGCACCCATAGCAATACCAACATCAACAGTTGCAAGTGAAGGAGCATCATTTACACCGTCACCAACCATAAAAGTAGGGTGGCCAGATTTAGGGATATTTTGTAAAGCGGTGATCTTATCTTGAGGTAGCAAATCAGCTTTTACTTCATCAATTCCTACTTCTTTAGCAACTCGTTGAGCAATCTTTTCTTGATCCCCAGTTAGCATCATTAATTTTTTGACTCCTAAAGCTTTCAAAGTATTCATAGTTTCTTTTGCTTCAGGACGAACATGATCGGTAAAAGTAACATAACCACAAAGTTCGTCATCAACACTAACATAAATAGTAGTAGTTGCTAAAGGTTTCATTTCTGAATTTGGAGCAACAAATTTAAGTTTACCAACTTTAACATTTTTATGATTAATAGTAGCTTCAATTCCTTTACCTGTTTTTTCCTCTAAAGAACTAACAGGTGCTAAATCAATATTTTGATTATCAGTATATGCAACAAGTGAACGAGCTAAAATATGTGATGATTCTTGTTCAGCACTAGCGGCTAGTTGTAATAATTCTTCTACTTTCATAGAAGAGGTTGTAACAACATCTTGTACAGTTAATTGTCCACTAGTGATTGTACCAGTTTTGTCAAAAGCACCAGTTTTGGCAGTAGCAAGTTTTTCTAAAACATCACCAGTTTTTACCACAATACCATTACGTGAAGCACGACTCATACCTGAAACCATAGCAACAGGTGCTGCAAGGATTAAAGGACAAGGTGAGGCTACAACTAATACTTCGGCAAGGCGATGGGGATCGCCTGAGAAGAACCAAGCTGCAAGTGAAATTAAAATGGCTGCTAAAGTAAATGGAACAGCATATCTATCTGCCATTCTAACAAAATGGGCAGGAGTACTTTCAGCTTCTTTAACTAGCTTAACTAACTGTTGGTATTGACTATCTTTAGCAAGTTTACTTACTTGTAAAGTAACAGAATTGTCCCCATTCAAAGAACCAGACATTACGTTGTCACGGAGATTTTTTTCAACAGGTTTTGATTCACCAGTTAAAGAAGATTCATCAAATAAGCCGCTACCCTTAATGATAAAACTGTCGACAGGAACAATTTCCCCAGGTTTAACTACAATTTTATCTCCAACTTTAACGTCATTGACACTAACATCATCTATGTCACCATCATCCATAATTTTATGGGCAACTTGAGGTGAATTATCTAGCAACGCTTTCAATTCTGTATTTGCTTTATGAGAGGCATAATCTTCTAATGTATCACCACCAGTGAGCATGATAAGAATAACCATACTTGCCCAATATTCACCTACGGATAAAGTAGCGACAACAGCTAAGATGGCTAATAGGTCGACGCCATATTTTCCAGAACGGAGTGTGTGAACCATTTCCTTAAACATAGATAAAGCAATGATAGCTCCGACTAAAGTAACGAGAATTTGTGCATATAATTTTAAATGTAATAAGTATTGTAAAACGACTGCGACTGCAGCGATACCAACAATAATATATAATTTTTGTTTATGACTTAGACGAGACATAATAAATCCCCCCATATTTAAAAAAAGAAATAAGTTTTATTTATAAACATATTATAACTAATAATTTTTAAAAAGTAAATTAGAAAAATTATAAATTAAAGTAAAAAAGCAAGTCAAAACTTGCTTTTTGTCTTAATGTGTAGGTTTTTCGTTAAGTGTAATAACTCCAACAGCGTTTAAACCAGTGTGGGTCATAATAATAGGACTAGTTAAACGAGCGATATAAGGGATTTCTTGGATAGAGTTATTCTCTAATAAAGTATCCTTGATCTTTTGAAGTAGACTGTCATCTGTACCAACATTTGATAAGGATAGTGCTTGAATAGGATTGTGATTTTGTAGATATTCTTCAGCTAAAGCCTTGCAATGCTTGATAAAGGTCTTCTTGCTACGACCCTTGACAATAACATCCAAACTTTCCTCGTTCAAGCGAATAATAAGCTTAAGATTGATAAGTTTAGTTAAAGCACCAGCTAAACGACTTACACGACCACCAGCAACTAAGCAGTCAAGGTTATCAATCAAAACATCAATAGTTGTACGATGATAGATATCTTTAAGATGATCTTTAATCTCATCAATATTCTTACCGGCTTCTAAATCTTTAGCAGCAGCAAGAACTTGGAAGGCCAATCCTCTGTCAGTTGATTTACTGTTAATAACAGTTACTTTAGTATCTACCATGTCAGCAGCACTACTTGCAGTTTCGTAAGTTCCAGAAAGAACATCTGAAAGTACAATAGCTAATACTTCGCTGCCATCTTTACCTAGTTCATTATAAGCATCTATAAATCTGCCGATAGGTGGTTGACTTGTTTTAGGAATATTGCCATCTTTTAAAGCTTGGACTAATTCTTCACGAGAAATATCTTCACCATCAACATAATTTTTACCATCCACTTCAACAGAAAGGGGTACAATTGTAATATTATATTTTTCAATTTCTTCTGGTGTAAGTTGAACAGAAGAGTCTGTTAAAATTTTAATGTTTGCCATAGTTGAAACTCCTCTCGGCAAATTATTCATACTTTTATTATATCAGTAATAGTGTACACTTTCTATTATACTATGAATAATCTTTTAAACAAGGTAATCTAGACTTTGAGTTTAGATTGGTGTGAATTTAACAAAAAAATCATATATTTTTTGTTATTAATGATATACTAATGAGTGGATATCATTAGGACTAATTGATTTTGGTGAAGGGAATATGTAGTATGACAAAAAAACTTTCAATTATAGTGCCTTGTTATTACGAAGAGGAAACTATACCTTTGTTCTATGAGGCTGTTGAAAAAGTTAAAAAGGAATTAAATGGAATTGAATTAGAATATTGGTTTGTGAATGATGGTTCACAAGATGGAACTTTAGATGAAATGCGTAAATTAAACGCTAAAGATAAAGAACATGTACACTATGTATCATTTTCTAGAAACTTTGGTAAAGAAGCTGCGCTATACTGTGGTTTACAACAAGCTACAGGAGATTATATAACTGTAATGGATGCTGATTTACAAGATCCGCCAGATATGTTGCCAGAGATGATAGAAATTCTTGAAAATGAAGATTATGATTGTGTGGGAACTAGAAGAACGAATAGAAAAGGTGAACCACCAATTCGCTCATTTTTTGCAAGAATGTTTTATAAGTTAATTAATAAAATTTCTGATACTGAAATCGTTGATGGTGCCAGAGATTTTAGAGTAATGACAAGACAAATGGTCGATGCAATCCTTTCAATGACAGAATACAATCGTTTTTCTAAAGGTATTTTTAGTTGGGTAGGTTTCAATACTAAATATTTAGAATATAAAAACCAAGAACGAGTAGCTGGGACAACAAGTTGGAATTTTTGGAGCTTGTTGAAATATTCGATTGATGGAATTGTCAATTTCTCTCAAGCACCTTTAGATATAGCTGTTTATTTTGGAATGTTAACATCATTCTTTTCAGGGATTGGAATTATATGGATTATTATTCGTTACTTTTTAGAAGGTGGAGATCCAACGACAGGTTGGACATCAACTATTTGTTTATTGCTATTCTTTAGCGGAATTCAACTAATGTGTCTAGGAATTGTTGGTAAATACATTGGAAAGATCTTTTCTGAAGTTAAAAGAAGACCGGTGTATATTATAAAAGAAAAGAAGTAATCATCAGCTGTGAAAGAAGGAATTTAAGTTGAAGATGAATGTGTTACAACACTCAATTCATGAAGGAATAGGTTTAATTGGTGAATGGGCAGAAAATAATGGATATGAAGTAAATGTATATCAAGCTGCTAATAACAATGTAAAGTTACCAGAAGTTATTGATACTGATATGTTGGTAGTATTAGGTGGACCAATGAGTGTCAATGACGACGAAGAATGGATTGTTAAGGAACGAGAATTAATTAGAGGAATGTTGATGGCACATAAATCGTACTTAGGAATTTGTTTTGGAGCGCAACAACTTTCAAAAACTTTGGGCGGAGATGTGAGTTCTTGTCCTAAAGAAGTAGGTTGGGGAGAAGTGAAACGCCTGAGCAATATAATTCCAGGAGTTCCAGAAAAATTGGATGTGCTACATTGGCATGGTGAACAGTTTAGATTACCAACAGAAGCAACTCCACTTTTCTCGAGTCCACTTGTTGAAAATCAAGGATTTATTATTAATGAAAATGCAATTGGTCTACAATTTCATTTAGAAATGAATGAAGCAGGTGTGCGTGAAGTAGTAGAAAATGATAGTAAATTCATAAAAGGAAATAAGTTAAAGCAAAGTGCTGCTGATATTTTGAAACATAAGATTCCTGAAATGAATAAGCAAGCATTATTTGCAATGCTAGATTATATTAAAGACTAAAAAAATGTTTAACTGATATTTGTGTATATCGGTTAAACATTTTTTTAATTTATGTTAGTCAAAGTAATTGTAGAATTACTGGTTAGATTATTTTTATCGTCAAAAGTATTAGCTTGCCATACTTGGATCTTTTTTCCAATTCTAAGCGGTGTAGCCTCAACCGTTAATTTTCCAGAAGTCACACTTTTTAAATGGTTAGTAGATATATTGACACCAACAGCATGACCATGAGAAAGATTGAGATTAGCTCCAATACTAGCAGCGGTTTCAGCTAAAACTGAATTAATTCCACCATGTAATACGCCAAAAGGCTGTTGTACTTTATCAGTAACATTTAAAGATAGGATTACTTTATCCTTGGATGAAATAATACTTTTAATTCCCAAATATTCGATTAAATCCATTATAATTTCTCCTAATCTGGTAAAGTGATATAATCAAGTTATATTTTATCATACATATGTAGATAAGGAGTCGTGATTCATTTGACAAGTGTAGAATGGGAAAAAGTTAAGGACTATTCTGAAATCATATTTGAAAGAGCAGGTCAAATTGCCAAAATAACAATGAATAGACCAGAAAAACATAATGCTTTCACTCCAGTAACGGTTGCTGAAATGATTGAAGCATTCACAATTTGTCGCGATGACAGTACAATTGGAGCAATTATTTTAACAGGAGCTGGTGATAAAGCATTTAGTTCGGGTGGAGATCAAACAGTTCGTGGAAATGGTGGTTATGTAGGGCCAGATAAAATTGCAAGATTAAATGTACTAGATTTACAACATTTAATCAGAATTATCCCTAAGCCAGTTATTGCAATGGTTAAAGGTTGGTCTGTTGGTGGCGGTAACGTCTTACAGTTAGTTTGTGATTTAACAATTGCTGCTGATAATGCAATGTTTGGTCAAACAGGGCCTAAAGTTGGTAGTTTTGATGCAGGTTATGGTTCAGGATATTTAGCACGCGTTATAGGACATAAACGTGCTAAAGAAGTATGGTTCTTAAATCATTTTTATACAGCTCAAGAAGCATATGAAATGAACTGGATAAATAAAGTTGTTCCTTTGGATGAAGTTGAATCAGTAACTTTGGATTGGTGCAACGAGATTTTACAAAAGTCACCAACTGCAATTAGATTTATTAAAGCTGCAATGAACGCTGATACTGACGGTTTAGCTGGTTTACAACAATTTGCAGGCGATGCAACGATGCTTTACTATACAACAGACGAAGGAAAAGAAGGACGCGATGCCTTTAACGAAAAACGTAAACCAGATTTCCAGCAATTTCCTAAGTTCCCTTAATGGAAAATTGGTTAAAGAAACGAGTTCTACTTTCTCCAAATAAAATAGCCATTCAAGCTGGTAATACCAAATTAACTTTTAAAGAAGTAAGTGATAGGGTGGCAGTATTGGCAGCACATTTAGCTAATAAGTCTCGTAAAGAGATGAGAGTAGCATTGCTTACCAATAACACGATTGATGGTTATTTGATGATTCTATCATTACAACAATTAGGGTGTGAAATTGTCTTTTTGAATAAAAGATTATCGCATGAAGAGCTACAATATCAGCTGGAAGATGCTGCAGTTTCGTTGTTGATATATGATGAGTCATTGTTACATGAAGAATTTGTAGGGATTGAAAGTTTAACCTTTAATCAAATAAAAAGTTTAGAGGAAAATCAAGGTTTTAAATTAGTATCAGAATTCAATGATGATGAAGTTACGACTATTATGTATACTTCAGGTACAACTGGTAAACCTAAAGGAGTACAGCAGACTTTTAAAAATCATTTTTATTCTGCAATCAGTTCGGCCTTAAACCTAGGTTTAACAGATAAGGATAACTGGCTATGTGCAGTGCCTATTTTCCATATTAGTGGTTTATCAATCATTATGCGTGGATTGATTTATGGAATGACTGTAACTTTGATGGATAAATTTGATGCAGAAAAAGTTACATCCTTATTAAAGAAAAGTAGTATAAGTACAATGTCAGTAGTCCCCATAATGTTGCAACAACTTTTAGAAATCTTTCCCCAAGAAGGATACAATTCTAATTTTCGTTGCTTCTTATTAGGTGGCGGACCAATAGATAAGGTTACATTAGAGCGATGCCAACAGCGAAACATACCAGTTATCCAGTCTTATGGAATGACGGAAACTGCTTCGCAAGTGATAGCTTTAAATTTTGAAGATGCTGAGAATAAAATTGGTTCAGTAGGAAAACCGTTATTTTCTGTTGAATTAAAATTGGCTCATGACGGTGAAGTATTACTTAAAGCACCTAATATCACGCCAGGTTACTTTAATAATCTTGAGAAAAATCAAGAAGTATTTGAAGATGGATGGTTTAAGACGGGAGATATTGGTTATTTAGATGAAGATGGATTCTTATATCTGAAAGGTCGAAAGGGCGATATGATAATTTCTGGTGGAGAAAATATTTTTCCACATGAAGTAGAAGAAAGCTATTTAAAGTTAACAGGAGTTAAGGATATCGTTGTAGCAGGAATTACTGATAAAAAGTGGGGACAAGTGCCAGTTGCTTTTGTAATATTGGAAAGAAAACTTTCACAACAGGAATTAATTTCATATGGGCGTGAACATCTAGCGCATTACAAAGTACCAGTAAGATTTTATCAAGTTATGTCATATCCACAGACAGCTAGTGGAAAAGTAAAAAGACGAGAATTGATCCAAATTAAGGAATATCAAAAGAATCTCATTAAGTAATTTCAGCAAAGTTTTTCGTAATAGTACTATATATGATAAAATAAGCTAGTATTACTAAATTGAGGGGATAACCAATGAAAAAAAATAATTTAATTTACTGGATCGTTGCGATTATCTTAGTGGGAATTGCTGGATGGAGTGCAGTACATATGCACCACTTGGAAAGTAAAAATGCTGTTAAGGTTAGTCGTGAAATGAAGATAAGTTCTAGTATTAGCCGACATATAAAGAAGATTACTAAAGAACAGAAAAAGGCTATGCGCAAAAAAGTTGATTGGAACAAGCCATCGATGACTAAGGCATATCCAGATGTTTCTAAGTATAAGAATGTGAAAAAATCTAACCGAATTAGATTGGTAGTATCTTCAGCTAAGCAAAGAGTATATGTTATGAGTGGACCTTATGTTTTATATACAATGTATGCATCTTTGGGTAAGAACTATAATTCTAAGACCCCTAACTATCAAGTAACACCTGTAGGAAAGTTTAAATTAGAAGAAACTCGTGGAGATAAATTCTATGATGCTACACGCCAATTAGGTGGGTTACACTGGACTTCTTTTAAGGGTAAAGGTATGTATCATTTTCAATCAGTACCTGTTGATGAAAATGGAAAAGTAATTGAAAAAGATGCTAAACATCTTGGTAGTACAAAAATTACTAAGAAGAATAATATTAAAGCATATGGTTCTATATGGTTAACTGTACCAGATGCTGAATGGATTCAAAAGAATTTACCAGTTGGGACTAAAGTTTTAATCTATGGAGAAGATGCTAGTTCTGATAACTTTATAGCAGATAATGCTAAACATTAAAAATGAAAATGCCTTTTAGAAAATTTATTTTTTCTGAAAGGCATTTTTTTAATTGACATTTGGTTAGTGAACTAATTAAAATAAGTTTGGCAATTACATGCAAGTGAATGTTTTTTGAGAGAGGGGAATATAGATGGCAAGAAATATCGCTGATACAATTAATCCTAAAACAAGATTAGCTGTATCAATAATTTTATTACTTTCAACATTTATTAGTTTAATGAGTCAAACGATGATGATTACAGCATTACCAGTAATTCAAAATCAAATGAATCAGTCATTAACAACAGTTCAATGGTTAACAACTGGATATACATTGCTGATAGGGATTGTGACTCCATTATCATCAAATATGTATGATAAATTTTCAAATCGTAGTGTTTTTTTGGGAACGATAGGAACTTTTGTCATTGGGACATTAATAGGATGTTTGGCAACTAATTTTTGGTTATTACTATTGGCACGTTTAGTTCAAGCTTGTGCCGGTGGGATTTTAATGTCTTTTCAAATGACAACAATGATTTCAATTTATCCTCCTGAAAAAAGAGGAACAATTATTGGAATGTCTGGATTGGTAATTGCTTTTGGCCCAGCAATTGGTCCTACTTTAGCAGGATTTATTTTAAACTTACTAGGTTGGAGATATTTATTTATTTTAATCCTACCAATCATGGTATTAATTTGGATAATAGGATACTTTGTTTTTCCAAATTACTCTGAACCTCTGGACATTAAGATTGATTACTTATCTGTAGTTTTATCTTTACTTGGTTCAAGTTTAGCTTTAATAGGAATAACTATTGTTCAAACACAGTGGATGCTAGGATTAGCAATGTTGGTAGTAGGTGCAATTATTTTATACTTTTTTGTAAAGAGACAGCTGAATTTAAAACAACCTATGCTTAATGTTAGAATAATCAAACTATACTCTTTTAGAATGATGGTTCTAGTGGGAATCTGTGCATTTATGGTATTACTAGGTATGGAACAAATGGTATCAATTTATGCACAAAATGTCAGTCATGTAAGCAGTATGACTGCTGGTATGATTCTTTTGCCAGGGGCGATAGCTAATGCGTTGACAGCTTCTGTTGTAGGACGTGCATACGATCAATATGGTGCAAAATGGTTAGTAATTTCTGGTGGAATTTTGATGTTAATTTCAGCAATTCCATTTGTTATTATATCTAAAGGTACACCAATATGGATAATGACAGTCTTCTATATGATTCGTATGGTGGGAAATGCCTTAGTATTCTCACCAGCTATTTCTGAGTCATTCAGAGGAGTAGCACCACGTGAAATCAGTCATGCAACAGCACTGAATAATACTTTGCGTCAAGTATCAGGTGCTGTTTCAGTTACAATGTTGATTGTTATTAGTTCAATTCCACATTCCTTTGTTTTAGGTATGAGAATTTCCATGTGGGTAACAGTTGTTTTAGTCTTACTAATGTTGGCGGTATTTATATCTTATATAAAAAATCGCGATAGCCGTAGATGATTAAATGGATAATATGAACAAGAGCACTATTGAATATTTAGTTGCAAAATTCAATCGTAAGATTAGATTGAGTCTAAATAGAGAGTTACTCAAATATGGCTTAAATGAAGCTAATTTTTATTATTTATTTGTAGTTATTAATAATCCAGGAATTAATCAAGTACAGATGATTAAGTTATTAGATCGTGAACAAAGTATTGTGACAAAGCAAATTTCTAATTTAGTCAAAAATGGCTGGTTAGAAAAGAGAAGGTCAACAACTGATCATCGTCAAACTGAATTATATCCTACAAGTAAGATATTAGATAATATAGATGATATTACTGAAATTACTGAAAAAGTTAGTGCTGAAGTAACGTCTAATCTTAGTGAAAAAGAAAGTGCAACTTTGCAAAAATTATTGCAAAAAGTTTTATAAATTAGTATTGGAAAAGTATCCTGTTTAGGATGCTTTTTTTGTTAATAAGGCGTAAACTAGAAGGGAAAACTTCAAAGTAGGAGATGGATTGAATAATGATGGAACAAGCTTGTACATCAATTTTAGTAGGAAAGAAAGCAACTGTTGATGGTTCAACAATGATTGCGAGAAATGATGATACATTTCTACCAATCACTCCTCAACGATTTGTTATGCAACCAGCTGTATCTGGACGTAAAGAAACTTGGACTTCCAATAAAAATGGTTTTACTGCACCATTACCAAGTGAAGGATATAGAACAACTTTTACTCCCAATGCTGATGTAGAAAAAAATGGTGTTTTTGGTGAAACTTCAATTAACGAAAAAAATGTAGCAATGTCTGCTACAGAATCTGTATATGGGAATCCACGTGCTTTGGCATATGATCCATGGATAAAAAATGGCTTGGCAGAAGATTCCTTGCAGGATATGGTGGCTCCATATATAGATTCTGCACGCGATGGTGTTAAGTACTTAGGAAATCTTATAAAAAAATATGGTTCTCCAGAAGGAAACGGGGTCTTGTTTGCAGATAAGGATGAAGTTTGGTACATGGAAATTGTAACAGGTCATCATTGGGCTGCTACAAGAATTCCAGATGATGCCTATGCAATTGCTGCTAACCAAGTAGCACAACAAAAAATAGATTTTAATGATCCTGAAAACTATATGTGGTCAGATGGATTATTGGAATTCGTAGAAGAACATCATTTGAATCCTAATAAAGATGGCTTCAATTTCCGTAAAATTTTTGGCACGGATACTGAAAAAGATAGACATTACAATACTCCACGTGTTTGGTTTGGACAACGTTACTTCACCCCAGAAGTAGAACAAGAACCAACTTCTTCTGAATTGCCATTTATCTGTCGAGCTAATCGCTTATTATCAGTAGAAGATTTAGAGTATGTATTAAGTTCACATTACAATGAAACTAAATATGATCCATTAGGTCATGGAAGTGAAGAAGATAAGAAACGTTTCCGTCCAATCTCATTGAATCGTACACAAAATTCCCATGTTCTTCAAATTAGAAATAATGTTCCTGAAGAACAAGCAGGATTAATGTGGATGTGCTTTGGGGTTCCTTCATTCACGCCATATGTTCCATTTTATGCTAATGCTAATGATACAGATCCTAGCTGGAGTAATACACCGCTTGAATTTGATATTAATAGTGCGTATTGGATGTATCGTGCTTTATCAATGTTAGTTGAATCTCATCATGCTCAATTTATTCAAGATGATCTTGATTATTTGACGGCAGCTCGTGAACAACAACATAGATTAATTAGTGAATTTGATAAAGGTGCAAAAGAATTAACAGGTGAAACATTAACAAGATATTTAACAGAGAAGAACTACGAGATGGTGGATGATATGAAGAAAAGAACTATGGAAATGATAAGCCATTTCTTTGTGGAAGGGTTGAAACTATCGAAGTTAACATTTAATATGGATGAAAATTTATAATATGATTTAAAGACTAAAAGACTGGTAAACTACGCTTATAAACGTTAGTAGGCCAGCCTTTTTTATTGTGAAAATTAAAGTTTGTCTTTATAATTATATATTAAAAAAAATTCTTGAAATTTATTTGATAGTAGGGTATATTTTGTAATAGTTAAAATTAAATTAAATTATATTATATTGAGTGTTTTAGGAGTGAAAAATTTTGCGAAAGAAAGATAATTTCAGTAGAGAAAAGCAAAGATTTAGTATAGTAAAGGTTTCAGGGAAGACAACTTCAGTATTAGTAGGGCTTACTATTTTTGGGGGATTATTATTAGATACTCCTAATGTCAAAGCTGATACTAATGACAATTACAAAATTGAAGATGTAAATAGTACTGGCAACTCAAATATAAATGACAAAGAAGTAACCTTGTCATCTACAAACAATACAGTATCAAATACTGTAACTAATGTTGATGAAAGTACAGGTAAAGAAACACAAAATGCTACAAATGAAAATCAAGTAACAACTGTAGATAGTCAAGTTGTTAATAATGAAAATGAAGTTACAAGTAGCAATGTGAATAGTACAGATAGTGAAGTTAGTGATGTGGTAGTAAATAATGAAACTACTAGTAAAGAACTAACACCAACTACTAGCCATAAAGTAGTTCGCCGTTCTGTTAATACATTAAATACTACAAGTGGGCAAGATCGTAGTTCAGGAACGATTGATAATCCTACTGTCAGAAGTGAAGACGGTGAATCATTAATCCAAATTGAAGGAAATAAACCTGCTAAGCCTGCAGATGCTCAGCTAGTTACAATGTATATTACTATTAAGGCCTATGGTGGTGATGTTCATGTAAATGATTTGAAATTCCAAATTAATGGGGTTAACGCAACTAGTGATGGTACTACACGTTTTAAAACAGGTATATCTAATATAGATTTAACTAAAAATGGTGAAGTGTATACAGTGTATATTATCTCGAAAAATGCAACACCTGAGTATGCTTTGGCTCATGACGATATTGAAGGTTTATCAGCGGATGATAAACTAATAGCATATGTAAAAAGTAAAGATACAGATATTACAAATATGATAAGTAATATTGTAATTGAGGTGGCATCTAAACCAGAATTAAGTACAAGAGCTGAGGCTGGGTACGTTGTACAAAAAGGAACTAAACCGCTTGATATTAATCAAGTTTTGTCAAATGCAGATACAATTCCAGATTTAAATTGGGATAACTATGACACATCTGCAGCTGGTGACTTTACTCCGAAAATAATTGCTACTTATCCTGGTGCAAGTCAGTCATGGGGATTTGAAGACAAAGTAAAAGAAGAAAAAAGTATTAATATAAAAGTTGTTGATGTGCAAGAGTCCCAAGAAGAAGCAAGAAATACTGTGGGAACTATCGAATATAAAAAAGCATCTGACGATAAGAAAAAAGCATATGATGAAGCACTGAAAAAAACTTTAAGATTATTAACACAGGCTACACCAGCTTCTATTGAAGAGTATAATCAGGCACAAGAGGCGCTCAATAATGCAAAAGCTGCTTTAGATGGTAGAGAACAATCTATTAAGTTCATTGATAATTTGACTAATTTGAATACTGCTCAAAAGCAAGAGCTTGAGAATAAGATTAACGCAGCTAATACAGTGGATGAAATTGATAAACTTCAAGCAGATGCTACTACTTTAGATAAAGATATGTCAGATCTAACAACAGTAACTAGCGAACAGGATACTGTAAAATCAGATAAAAATTACACAGAAGCAGATCCTGATAAAAAAGCAACATATGACACAGCAATAGAAGATGCTCAAAAAGTTTTAAAAGAAAATTCTGATAGTTCTCAGATTAAAGAAGCATTGCAAAAAATTGCAGATGCTAAAAATGCTTTGAATGGTGATGAAAAATTAACA
>NZ_JANFQI010000012.1:0-35709 GCF_024436335.1 Ligilactobacillus sp. MP3 | reverse complement strand
TTTATAACTAAGGCTTTTTTTGTTACTTGTATTAATCTATATAATTTAAAACAGTTTTGTTTAATATAGTATATTGTGATAGAATGAAAGCGTATTATAAAAAACTATTTAAACAATGAGGTGATAATTATGAGTACAATTAGTCATTATAAAGAAGTAGATATTAATAAAAAGAATCCTCTCCTTTCACAAATTAGAACGACTGTTGAAACAGCATTTTATGGTAACAATTTTGAAAGAGTAACAGATATTTCAAAAGCATATTATTTAGCAAAAAATTGTCCTAGTACAATTGTGACAGATGTTCCAATAAAGCATACCCAAGAATTAGGGTTACCAGTAGATTCTAAAATGTTAGTAAATAATCATGGAAAAATTGTTGGAAGAACAGCAGCTGCACGACATATTATTGGGCATTTAGGAGAAGATACTAACGAATTAGCAGGAGTTCTTAGAGATGCAATTTTTGAAGCTAGTGACAGAAAATTCTATAAGACAGAAGTTTATGTAGGATTAGATGAAGATTTTATGTTAAAATCACACCTTGCTGTCCCAAAAGGTTATGAATTTAATATGTTATCATATATGCTAAATTTTCAACCAGTAACTTCAGAATATGAAAAAATGTATCAAGTTTCTCATAAATATGAAGAAGGAGACATTTTTATTTATGCTGATCCTGAATTTAAAGATGAAAACTATCCTAATGGCCTAGTAATAATTGATGCTGAACATAATGTAGCTGCAATATTAGGTTTAAGATATTTTGGAGAACTAAAAAAATCGACATTAACATTAGCTTGGGCAATAGCTCATAGACATGGATACACAGCTTCACATGGTGGAGAAAAAGTATTTAGATTTGACGATAAAGATGATAAAGTTTTTGCATTCTATGGACTATCTGGCTCAGGAAAATCGACATTAACTCATGCTAAACATGGTGGCAAATATGATATTGATGTTCTTCATGATGATGCTTTTGTAATTTCAAGAATAAATGGAAGTTCAGTTGCATTAGAACCAGCCTATTTTGATAAGACTAATGATTATATGCCTGGTTCAAAAGAAGCAAGCTACTTTACCACAGTTATGAATGTAGGTGTAACGTTAAATGAGGAAAATAAGCGAGTTTTAGTAACTGAAGATTTACGTAATGGAAATGGTCGTACAATTAAGTCAAGATATGCTTCATTGAATAGGGTGGATAAAGAAAATGCACCTATAGATTCTATTTTTTGGATTATGAAAGATGATAGTCTTCCACCTGTTGTTAAGTTAGATAATCCAACGTTAGCAGCAACTTTTGGAATAACATTAGCTACTAAGAGATCAACAGCAGAAAATGTAGTAAATGCTGATAGAAATTCTCTTGTAATTGAGCCTTTTGCTAATCCATTTCGTGCATATCCATTAGCCGAAGATTATCGTGACTTTAAAGAGTTATTTGAAAAACGTAATGTATCTGGTTATATAGTGAATACAGCATCTTATAATGGTGTGGATATTGATAAAGAGATAACTTTACAAATTTTAGAAGACATAGCTAATGAAAAAGTTAATTGGGAAAAATTTGGCTCTTTAGATGGAATGTATTACTTACCATTTGAAAAATATCCAGTTGATTTTAAAGATAAGAGTTATACTGAGAAATTGAAGAGAAGACTAGAAATTAGACTAGAATGGATTGAAAAATATGAGGGAAACCATCCTGATAATCCATTGCCAGTTGAAATAAAAGATTGTTTAAGTAATTTAATTAATGAATTAAATTAAACAATAACGGATAAAATTCTCTAGATGGTCTTTTTGGTAGTTTTTTCCCCTTTTTTTTGTTACTATGTAAATAATAGTAGTCGGAAAGGCAGGCAGAGCTTTTATGGAAATGGAAAAAATAAATGAAAATACTATTCGTGTAGTATTAGATGATGAAGATTTAACAGCTCGGGGAATAAAATTCTTGGATCTGCTAGGAAACCAGAAAGAGATTGAAAGTTTCTTTTATGAAATTTTAGATGAAGTAGATGTTGAACATGAGTTTAGGGAAAATGATGCAGTAACATTTCAATTAGTACCTAATAAAGAAAGTGGTCTAGAGATATTTATCACTAAAGTAAATCCTGATGATATCACAGATCAAGATGGAGAAAAAGAAACTGAAAATGAGAATGAAACTGTAGAAGACACTGAGGATGTAAAAAAGAATATAGATTCCTCTAGTGATGAGTTGTTGAATTTAATTAAAAATAGTATCGAAAATTCACGGAATATTGCTGAAAATAGAGATTATAGTCGTAGATCTAAAATAGATGATGACGAGGTTATTCAGTATTTAAATGACGATACAAAAAAGAAATATGTGTTTGTAGTAGAATTTTCAACATTTGAAGATTTTGTTCAATTGGCGCATGTTTTAAGAATTGAAGGTGGAGTTTCTAACTTGTATTCTTATCAAGAAAAATACTACCTTGAATTGGTATTGTTTGATGATAACTATTCTGAAGAATCTGCAAAAGACTTAATTTCACTCTCTTTTGAATATGGAAAGAATTCTAAGATTTCTCCGGTTCTTTTAAAAGAAAGAGGAAAATTAGTGATGGGGCAGACAGCGTTAGAGTTAGCTCGGTATTATTTTAAATAAGTTAAATAAAATCCCTTTCTTGCGTATTTTCACGTAGGAGGGGATTTTTTGATATATGCTAAAGATGAAAAAAATAATATTGTAGAAGCAAATATGGCTAAAAAAGGAAGAAAATATTATTGTTCTGGTTGTCATGGGCAAGTGATATTGAGATGTGGAAAATTAAGAGTTAGTCATTTTGCGCATAAAAAGCATGCTTGTGATATCTTTTCTGAAGGTGAAACATCAGAACATTTAAGAGGAAAGAAATTATTAATGACATGGTTAAGAAAAGAAGGAAAGAATCCACAAATAGAAGCATATTTGACTTCATTACATCAAAGACCTGATATTTTGTGTAATAATAAAGCTTTTGAGTTTCAATGTTCGCCAATATCTGTAGAAAGAATGAGTGAAAGATCTAAAGGATATATAAGTGAAGGATATGATTTCTTTTGGTTTTTAGGTAAGAGGCATTTGATCAAAAAGAGATTAACACAACAAATAGCACAATTTATACGATGGCATAAAAATCTAGGATTCTACTTAATTTATATTAATGTAGAACAAAGAAATATGGAGGTTTATTACCATATTCAACAAGCTGACTTTTTACCAGTCCGCTTTTATAGAAAAAAAGTAAATAGCTGGAAGGAATTACAAGATTTCTTTAAGCAAAATAGAATAAAGAATTATAATTTATTGTCTATATCAGAGAGAAAACGACAAAAAAATTGTTTTTATAGAAGTTGTTTGCAATCGACGAATAAATTTAAAGAGTTACAAGTAATATGTTATACTCATGGATATATACTACAAGAAATATACGAAGAAATTTCAAGCGAAAGATATACTTATCCAATCTACAAGGAATATATATTCACTAAAAAAATGTACGAAAAGTTGAATTTAAAAGATATAGAACTCTATTATCAATTACCATTCATCAATTTTAGTAACATTGATTAAATAAAAGGTAAGTTAAAAAATTTGAAAAAATATATATTTTCTTTTAATATTTATGTATGAGATGAATACATCAAATAAAAGAAAAGAAGTGAATTTTATGTCTGAAAAGAAAGCAAAAAGATTACTTCAGAGAAATGAAGTTCCAGAAGAATTAACGTGGGATTTAACAAAAGTATTTAAAAGTGATGAAGAGTTTGAAAAGGAGTACCAAGTTGTAAAAGATGAAGTACAGAACTTCAGAAAATTACAAGGTACAACGGATCAAGGTAGTCAAAGATTTTTACAAATTATTGAAAATTTCTTAAGTATTAATAGGAAATTTGAAAAAGTTTATGTATATGCAAGTATGAAAAATGATCAAGATACTACAAACGCTAAGTATCAAGGATATAATGAAATGGTTGATGCATTAGCTGCTGAATTTTCAGAATCTATATCCTGGTTCGAACCTGAGTTACTAGAATTAGATGAAGATAAATTAAAGCAATATTTTGTAGAAAAAAAAGAATTAAAACAGTATGAACATTTAATTGAGAGTATGTTGGTCATGAGAAAACATACGCTTGATAAAAAAAGTGAGTCTTTATTAGCTGGAGCTAGTGATATCTTTGGGACATCGCAAAATGTTTTTGGCATTTTAAACAACGCAGATCTAAAGTTTCCAATAGTAAAAGATGACAATGGTGATGATATTCAATTATCGCATGGTGTTTATGGAAAATTAATAGAATCTACAAATAGGGAAGTTAGAAAAGCTGCATTCAAGGGATTATACAGTGTTTATGACCAATTTAAGCATACAATGGCGACAACATTAATTGGAAATGTTAAGGTGCATAACTTTAAAGCAAGAGTTCGTAATTATAAAGATGCTAGAGAAGCTGCCACAACATCTAATCATATTCCAACAGAAGTCTATGATGTTTTACTGGAACAAGTACAAAAAAATCTTCCTTTACTACATCGCTATGTAAAACTTAGAAAGAAGATATTAGGTGTCGATGAACTCCATATGTATGATATGTATACACCGTTAACTGAAGATAGTAAGCTTACTTACAATTACATTCAAGCACAAATTGAAGCTAAAAAAGCACTTGAAGTATTGGGAATGGATTATTTAACGCACGTTAGTGAAGCATTTGAAAATCGTTGGATAGATGTAGTTGAAAATAAAGGAAAGAGAAGTGGAGCATATTCATCAGGAGTTTATGATACTCCGCCATATATCTTATTAAATTGGCAAGATAATTTAGAAAATCTTTTTACCTTGGTACATGAGATGGGACATAGTATGCATAGTTATTACACTAGTCATAATCAACCCTATCAGTATGGAGATTACCCAATATTTTTGGCAGAAATAGCTTCAACTACTAATGAAAATATTTTGACGGATTATCTATTAAAGAATAACGATGAAAAAGAGATATTAATCTATATTTTAAATCATTATTTAGATGGATTTAAAGGTACGGTATATCGTCAAACACAATTTGCAGAATTTGAAAAATGGATTCATGAACAGAATTCGAAAGGAGTACCACTAACTGCTAAATCAATTTCTGAATATTACTTAGAATTAAATAAGAAATATTATGGTAGTGATGTGATAAGTGATCCTGAAATAGCTTTAGAATGGGCTAGAATTCCGCATTTCTATTATAATTTCTATGTTTATCAATATGCGACAGGATTTGCGGCAGCAACTACTTTAGCTGAAAATATTTTATCTGGCGATGAAAATAAATTAAACAAATATTTAACTTACTTAAAAGCTGGTAGTAGTAAATATCCATTGGAAGTCATGAAAGATGCAGGTGTGGATATGACAGATTCTTCATATTTGGAGAAAGCATTTAAAGTTTTTGAAGAAAGATTAAATCAATTAGAGACATTATTGTCAGAAAAATAAATATAAATGGCAGATTGTAAAATTTAAGTTGAACATTTTAGTGGACAGAAAAACCCATAAAGGTCTTTAATGGTGTCGTTACAACATTCCATTAGAAAGAAGGACCTTTATGGGCACCACTATCTTATCATTTTCAGACCGCATTGTCATCGAAACGCTTCGTCATGAAAAGCGATCTCTTCGATATATCGCTGATTACCTGGGCTTTAGTAAGACTACTATCTTTAATGAAATTCACCGGTTAAAGGGTGAATACCATGCGACTAGTGCGCAAGCCGACCACGAAACTAAACTTAGTTATCGTGGTCGTAAATGCTCATTAACGGCTAACCTCAAGCGACTAATCGAAGACAAGATCAAGATTCAGAAATGGTCAATTGAACAAGTAGCCCATGTGGTTAGGATCGCCTACAAGACTATCTATAACTGGGTCGATCAAGGACTTCTAGATATTCGGATGACTGATTTACCTGACCATGGTATTCGTCGTAAGCGTGCTAAAGAAACCCGTGGGACTTTCAGTCATGGTCGTTCGATTGAAGATCGTCCAGCTGAAGCTTCTGATCGTAATATTGCAGGCCATTTTGAAGCTGATACAGTTTTATCTGGCAAGCGCAAAGGTCAAGCAGTAGCCACGTTTGTCGAACGCAAGAGTCGCCTTACTATCGTTAAACGGCTTGGTGGACGAGATAGCACTTCAATGACTAAGGCTATCCTTGAGTTAGCTAATCAATTAGGAACTAATCTCAAGACACTGACGGTTGATCACGGGAAAGAGTTCGCCAACTACCAATCAATTGAGAAAAATACCGGCGTGCCGTTGTACTTTGCCCATGCTTATTCTCCGCATGAACGTGGTAGTAATGAGAATCGTAATCGAGTGTTACGGCGATTTATTCCTAAGGGTCAGCCAATTGAAGAGATTAGTGATGATGAATTGATTCAGATTAACTGGTATCTGAATTCACGGCCACTCAAATGTTTGAACTGGCGAACTCCAATTGAGATCTTTTTGCTTAATCTGCGTCATTAAATTTGTTCAAGTTATTTATTGCAATCTACCAAATAAAAAAGATTGGAGATCATTAATTTAATGATTACCAATCTTTTTTGTTATAGTATCAATTGAACGTAAATAAGAATTAGTTTAACAAAGTTTCATAATAGATGTTCCACTACTATTTTGTTGTCTCTGTGAGAGTAAGACTTTCTTTATTTCATCTAATGATTCACAACCAGAAAAAGAATACGCAGAATTATTATTAGCTGAGCAATCATAAACAACAATTGTAGGATGTTCAGTTACATTCATTTCGGTAGCTAATTCTTGATCTTGTTTAAAAGCTTCTATTGCTAATTTAGAATGTCTATCTTGTTCAAAAATATTCCAATCTAACCCACTTTTTTGTGCAGCTAATTTAATGGTTTCAAAATTATAATCTTTTTGATCATTAACTACAAGTTGTTGCACATTTAGCAAGAAATTCCTTCCTTTTTTCTTTCCTTGAAAAGAGGCAGCTTTAAAATCTATAGATGAATGATAAATATTTTCAGATAGTCTATTACGTATATCAACATTATTTAGTGGAATATTCATGCGACACATAACATCATTAATAGTTTTGAAATTCATTAAAGGAACAAAATTGAAGTTAATTTTCTCATTCAATGAATCACCTAATTTTAATATATTTTGTTCGGTATGGTAGCATGTACTACCTAATGGATTAATAAATAGATACATATCTAACACATTGGTTGCCTCCTAAACCCTTCGATCTATTCAAATATACTTTAACTAAAAATAAGCTAAATTTCAAAGATTTTGTTTTTTTATCTTTACATATCTTTTACAAAAGCACCCAAAGCTCTTTACATTAACTAGATATAATTAAATTGAGCAAATGGGAGGAAAGTATACAATGAAAAAAATAAAAATTATTATAGGAAGTTTAATAATTGCAATTTTAATGACTGGATGCACAAGTAAAAAAAATCAAAATAATGTAACTATTGTTGGATCAACAGCGATGCAACCAATGATAGAAATGGCTGCTGAAGAATATCAACATCACTCTAAAATAAGAATAACAGTTCAAGGTGGAGGATCAGGGACCGGATTAAGTCAAGTACAAGCAGGAGCCGTAGCTGTTGGAAATTCAGATATTTTCGCACAACAGCAACCAGGAATTAAAGCTGAAAAATTACAAGATAATAAAGTAGCTGTTGTTGGTATTGCACCTGTAGTTAATAAGAAAGTAGGTATAGATAATTTATCTATGGAGCAATTAAAAGGAATTTTTACAGGTAAATATACTAACTGGAAACAGGTTGGAGGAAAGAATCAAAAAATCATTGTAATTAATCGTGCTCAGGGAAGTGGAACAAGAAAAGCATTTGAAAGCAACGTATTAAAAGGTGAAAGTGCTATTAAAGCACAAGAACAAGATTCAAGTGGAACAGTACAAAAAATGATAGCTGCTACACCGGGATCTATAAGTTATTTAGCTTTTCCTTATTTGAATAAAGATGTTCAAAAATTAAGTATAGATAATGTAAGACCTAATGCAAAAAATGTTGAAAATAATGATTGGAAAATTTGGGCATATGAACATATGTATACAAAGAAAAAGGTAGATAAAAAAGTTAAGAAATTTATTGATTATATTTATACAAAAGAAGTTCAACAAAATCTAGTTAAAACTTTAGGCTACATTACAATTCATGATATGAAAGTTCAGAAAGATGAGAACGGAAATATTGAAAAAATTCAGAGATGAGGAAACTTATATGAGAGATGAAATTAAAGAAAAAATTCAGAAAAATTCAAAAGCAACTTATCAAGAAATATTTGGAAAGTTGCTAGTATCAATAAGTATTATTGTCATTTTGCTGATTGTAATTGCAATTTTTGGCTTTATTTTTTCAAAAGGAATTGCAACATTTACGGAAAATAATGCTCAAGCTAAAGATTTTTTCACAGGTACTAATTGGAATCCAAGTATGAATGAAAAAGGACATCCGCAAGTAGGAGCATTACCAATGATTTTGGGATCATTTGGTGTAACTTTACTGGCTGCAATTTTTGTAACACCTTTTGCTATAGGGACGGCTTTGTATATAACAGAATTGGCTTCAAAGAAGATGAAGAAAATTTTACAGATCGTTATTGAATTATTAGTAGGAATTCCATCAGTAGTTTATGGATTTATCGGATTAAACGTGGTTGTTCCTTTTATCAGAGAAAATTTTGGTGGTACAGGATACGGTATTTTAGCTGGAGCAGTAGTTTTATTTGTAATGATTTTGCCGACAGTTACTTCATTAACAGTCGACAGTCTAAAAGCAGTACCTAAGCATTATCGTTCTGCTTCATTGGCTTTAGGTGCTACTCCATGGCAAACAATGTTTCATGTGACTTTAAAAGCTGCTACTTCAGGTATTTTAACAGCAATAGTTTTTGGAATGGCACGAGCTTTTGGTGAAGCATTAGCGGTTCAAATGGTTATAGGAAATGCATCATTAATGCCAACTAGCTTATTGAATCCAGCATCGACTTTAACTAGTGTTTTAACTATGGGAATTGGGAATACTGTAATGGGCACAGTTGGAAATAATGCTTTATGGTCTTTAGCTTTAGTGTTATTAGCAATGTCTTTGATCTTTAATTTAATTGTTCGATTGATTGGAAGAAAGGATATTAAGTAATGAAAAATACAAAGTTTCAAAATAATATTGCCATGGCGATAATAAAGCTAATTGCTGCTATGGTTGTACTAATATTAGTTTTCTTACTAGGAAAAATTCTAATCTCAGGAGTACCACATATTTCTTGGAAGTTTTTAGTAACACCTTCAAAGGCATTTACAGCAGGTGGGGGAATTAGCGTTCAAATATTTAATTCTTTCTATTTATTGATATTAACATTATTAATATCATTTCCTATATCATTAGGTGCAGGAATATACTTGGCTAAATACGCAGCAAAAAATAAAATAACATCGCTAATTAGAATGGTGATAGAAATTTTAAGCTCGTTACCATCAGTAGTTGTTGGGCTATTCGTATTTTTAGTTTGCGTGGTCCAAATGCAAATAGGATTTTCAATATTAGCAGGAGCTATTGCTTTAACGTTCTTTAATTTACCACTACTAACAAGAAATATAGAAGAGTCTATTAAAGCTGTCCCTAATCTACAATTAGAAGGTGGATTAGCATTAGGATTATCTAAGTGGAAAACTATCACTAAAATAATTCTGCCTGAAGCTTTGCCGGGAATTATCACAGGCGTTATCTTGAGTGCTGGGAGAGTTTTTGGTGAAGCAGCTGCACTTATTTATACAGCAGGTCAAAGTGCACCAGCTGTTGATTTTACTAATTGGAATATTTTTGATGAAACTAGTCCGTTAAACTTGATGCGTCCAGCTGAGACACTAGCCGTTCACATTTGGAAAATTAATTCAGAAGGAATTATGCCAGATGCAAACGCAATTTCAGCAGGAACTTCAGCAGTTTTAATTATTGCAATTTTGATATTTAATTTATCAGCTCGATACTTAGGTAATTATTTATATCGTAAATTAACATCAGCGAGGTAAAAATATGGAATATAATTTAAAAGATAAATATATTTTGCAGTTAAATGAAAAAGAAAAGGCATTAGAAACAAGGGATTTGAACATCTTTTATGGAGAAAAACAAGCTTTATTTGATGGAAATTTACAATTTGAAAGATATAAAATTACTTCTTTAATCGGTGCTTCAGGATCTGGAAAATCAACTTTTTTACGCTCTTTAAATCGTATGAATGAAGGAGTAGCAGATGTTAAGGGAAGTATCTTATATCGAGGAATCGACATAAATTCTCCTAAAATAAATGTTTATGAGATGAGAAAATATATTGGAATGGTTTTTCAAAGACCAAATCCTTTTTCAAAATCAATATATGAAAATATAACTTTTGCATTAAAAGAAAACGGAATAAAAGATAAAGAAAAGCTAGCTGAAATAGTAGAAACAAGTTTGAAACAAGCTGCTTTATGGGATGAAGTTAAAGATGATTTAAATAAGAGTGCACTAGCTTTATCTGGGGGACAACAACAAAGATTGTCTATTGCTAGAGCTATTGCGATGAAACCTGATATTTTATTATTAGATGAGCCTGCAAGTGCATTAGATCCGATATCAACAGCTAAAATAGAGGAAACATTATTAGAATTAAAGGGAAAATATACTTTGATAATTGTAACGCATAATATGCAACAAGCTTCAAGAATTAGTGATTACACAGCATTTTTCCATTTAGGAAATGTCATTGAATATAACAAAACAAAGAATATTTTTACAAATCCTAAAATAAAATTGACAGAAGATTACATTTCAGGAAACTTTGGATAGGTGAACTTAATGGAAAAAATAATAACAACTAAAGATGTACATTTATATTATGGAAGTAAGGAAGCTCTTAAGGGGATAACTTTGGACTTTCCAGATAAGGGGATACATGCATTAATTGGACCATCTGGTTGTGGGAAATCAACGTACTTAAGAACTTTAAATCGAATGAATGACATGATAGAAAATGTAAAAATAGAAGGCGAATTTAAATTTAAGAATCAAGATATATATGATGAAAAAATAGATTTGGTTGAATTAAGAAAGAAAATAGGTATGGTTTTCCAACAACCTAATCCTTTTCCATTTTCTATTTACGATAATGTTACTTATGGATTAAGGATGGCTGGTATAAAAGATAAGAGAATTTTGGATGAAAAAGTAGAAACAAGTTTGAAACAAGCTGCAATTTGGGAAGAAGTAAAGGATAATTTAAATAAAAATGCCTTGGCTTTATCCGGGGGACAACAGCAAAGAATCTGTATTGCTAGGGTACTTGCTGTAGCTCCAGAGGTTATTTTACTAGATGAGCCAACAAGTGCGCTTGATCCGATTTCAACAGAAAAAATAGAAGAGATGTTACTAACCCTTAGAGATAATTATACATGTATTATGGTAACACATAATATGCAACAAGCTTCAAGAATATCAGATACAACGTCTTTCTTTTTAAGTGGTAATTTAGTTGAGAGTAATAAAACTAAAAAGATATTTTTAAATCCGGATAAAGAACAAACAGCTGACTATTTAAGTGGAAAATTTGGATAAGGAGAATTATTAATGAATAGAAAATTTTTAGGACAGTTAAAGATTGTGCATCAAGATTTTATTGAAATGGGATTAGAAGCTGCAGAAGCAATAAAGTTAGCAACGGAAGCTTTCGAAAATCACGACTTAGAATTGGCTAATAAAGTTATCGAACATGATGAGGTAATTAATAATTTAGAAATAAAATTGGAAAAAAAGACTAGTCAGTTAATTGCTTTGCAGCAACCTGTTGCGACAAATTTAAGAAAAGTAATAGCCATTTTAAAAGCTAGTTCTGATGTAGAAAGAATTGGAGATCATGCGGTAGATGTTGCCAAGGCAGTAAGAAATATCAATGTTAAAAGAAGAAATGTTGAAATTGAATCTTTGATAAGAGAAGTTAGTGAACAAACGCAAGAAAATTTAGTAAAGATAGTAAGTATGTTTGCTAAGTTTGATGAAAAAGGCGCCGTTGAGATTGCTAAAAAGAATCAGGAAAAGAGAGAAAAAATTAATGAGATCAGGAAACTATCAATTAATGCAATAAAAGAAGATGCAAACTTTGCAGAAGAAGGTATAGATTATTTAAGTATTATTGCACATATTAAAAGGATAAATGATTATATAACAAACTTAGCAGAGTGGATAGTTTATGAAGAAGAAGGAAAAATTACAGAATTAACATTCTAATAATCATAATTTAAGTAAAAATAATGAAAAAAGCTTAATTATTTGGTAATTTATGTCGAAAGTATGTTAAAATAAAGACGTACTCAGAAGAGTAATTAAGATGTAATTTTTAGGAGGCTGTTTTTAATGTCAGTATTCGTAAACGGTAACGCAATCTTTAACGCAGCTCGTCAAGGTCACTATGCTGTTGGTGCGTTCAACACAAATAATTTGGAATGGACACGTGCTATTCTTAAGGCTGCTCAAGAAACTAACACACCTGTATTGATCCAAGTATCAATGGGTGCTGCTAAGTATATGGGTGACTACAAGTTAGTTAAGAAGTTAGTTGAAGAAGAAATGCGTGTAATGAACATCACTGTTCCTGTTATTATGCACTTAGACCATGGTAACTATGAAGCTGCTAAGGAATGTATCGAAGCAGGCTACTCATCAGTTATGTTTGATGGTCATGATTTACCATTTGAAGAAAACTTAGAAAAGACAGCAGAAATCGTTAAATTAGCACATGCTAAAGGTATCTCTGTTGAAGCTGAAGTTGGTTCTATCGGTGGTGAAGAAGACGGAATCGTTGGTGAAGGTGAATTAGCTAGCGTTGAAGAAGCTAAGCAAATTGCTGCTTTAGGCGTTGATTACTTAGCTTGCGGTATCGGTAACATTCACGGACCATACCCAGAAAACTGGAAAGGTCTACACTTTGATCGCTTACAAGAAATTGCAGATGCAATCGATACACCATTAGTATTACACGGTGGTTCTGGTATTCCTCAAGAACAAATCGAAAAAGCTATCAAGATGGGTATTTCTAAAGTTAACATCAACACAGAAAACCAACTTGCATTTGCTGCTGCAACACGTAAGTACATCGAAGCTGGTAAAGACCAAGAAGGTAAGGGGTATGACCCTCGTAAGTTACTTGCTCCTGGTTCAGAAGCTATCGTTGACACAGTTAAGGAAATCATTGGCTGGTTAGGTACACCAGAAGTTAAATAATCTTATTTACTTTTTTAAAGAGTCGTTTATACGGCTCTTTTTTTATATGCTTTTTTATATATTATTGAATTATTATAAATACTATGTTATAATTTTTCTAAATTAATAAGAGAGGATGAACAATTTGGATAGCACAAAACAAAAGAGTATTACTTTGGCACAAAAGATTAACGTATTGAGAGCAGCAGTTATGGGTGCTAATGATGGTATCATTTCTGTTGCTGGCATTGTTTTAGGTGTTGCTGGTGCTGCTAGTTCATCATTTGCTATCTTAATATCTGGATTAGCTGGAATGTTAGCTGGAACAATATCTATGGCTATGGGTGAATATGTTTCGGTTCATTCTCAGAGCGATGCAGAAGTGGCAGCTGTTGTGAGAGAAAAGAAAATATTAGATACTGATTATCAAAAAGAATTTTTATTTATAAAAAATAAGTTACTAAAAGCTGGAATTTCAGAAGAATTATCTCACAAGGCGACTAAAGAAATGATGGACAGGGATCCATTAAAGTCTATTGTCAGAGAAAAATATGGTTTTGAGTTAAATGAAAAAACTAATCCTTATGCAGCAGCAATTGCTTCGATGATTTCTTTTCCACTGGGAGCAACATTGCCGTTACTATCAATTTTAATTTTCCCAGTTCAATATCGTATTTTTGGAACTATGTTAGCAGTGATAATATCTCTAGTATTTACAGGATATTTTGCAGCACAATTGAGCCATTCTAGCAAATTACATGGAACTATTAGAAATGTTATTTCTGGTATGCTGACAATGATAGTAACATATTTTATCGGTGTAATGTTTAGCTTATAGTAAAGTGAGTGACAAAAATGTTAAATAAGAGAAAAAAGAAAGCGACAATGGAAGAAAAAATGAATGTATTGAGAGCAGGAGTATTAGGTTCTAATGATGGTATTTTAACCGTAGTTGGAGTTCTTTTTAGTGTAGGTGCTGCTACTTCCAATAGATTTACTATTTTAATTGCAGGTTTAGCTGACTTGGTAGCATGTGCTTTGTCTATGTCAGCTGGTGAATATGCATCTGTAAGTGTTCAAAGAGATACCGAAAAATCAGCTGTTGAAGAAGAGGCTACAAATCTTAAAAATAACTACTCAGAACAAATTAATATTGTTAAACAATATTATCAAAATAAAGGAGTATCTTTGCAAACAGCAAATTTGATTGCCAAGCAATTAATGGAGAAGGAAGATAGAGTTGCTACTTTAGTTAATATTAAACATGGAATTAATATGGGACAGTATTTGAATCCATGGATGGCAGCTTGGTCATCGATGTTTTCTGCAGCATTGGGTGGTTTATTTCCTTTAGTAGCAATGACTTATGCTCCTAGCAATAGTAGATGGTTGGCTACAATTTTAGCAGTAATAATTTCTGTTGGGTTGACAGGAATGATTAGTGCTAAACTAGGAAAGAGTAATATTAAATATGCAGTGTTAAGAAATATAGTTGTTGGAATTATAACAATGGCGATTCACTATTATGTTGGACAATTAATTTAAAAAAGATGTCATAATCAATTATCAGTAAAGATTTTTGATTATGACATCTTTTATTTTTTATAGTAAGAATCTATTAATTTTTGAGAAACAAGTTTGCATATAACAGCTCTAATGGCAAATTTTTCAGTTAATTCTAACGTATTAGATGTGTCAATGAAGTTGTAAGAAGAATTTTCGATATTATGTAAAGTATCATTAAATAGATTTGCAAAAGAATTATATGCTTGCTCTACAGATTGTTCTTTTAAAATTTCATTAATGCAGTTCTTTACTACTTCTAGTGGATAGATAGTTTTTAGAAGAGAAATTACTAAAAGCTCAGCAATATGACTAGCATCGTACTTTTTTTTCTCAGGTCTTTGCATCAATCCTTTTTTTACATAACTATTAATCATGGAAGGTGTTAATTCTGAATCGCTTAAATCTTTTAAATATCTGTTACCGAGACTTACAAGTTGATCCATATATACTTGAAAATCAGGAAATTCTTCCCACATAGGGAGATAAATATCATTAAATTGTATCAGCGATAATTTGAGTTCATCATTTATTCTACTAGACATAGATAATCCTCCTTTTACTATATTATAGCATAAATATATGCTGAATAAATTTCTGCTATATATAGACTTGAAATCTAGATTATATGGAAATTTAATGTATATAATGGTATCATAATCTATGAGGTGATGTATAATGACTAGAAAAATGCAAATAAAAAATGAAATATGGAGTGCAATAACTCATGGAATTGGAATTATCCTCAGTATTCTAGGGATGGTTTTATTAATTTTAAAGGGGATAGATACTAATTCAATAACACTTTTTTCATATATAGTGTATACATGCTCACTAGTTTTATTATATTTATTTTCTACGCTTTTTCATTGCTTGTATTTTACGAAAGCTAAGAGAGTTTTCCAAATTTTTGATCACTGTTCAATATTTTTATTGATAGCAGGTACTTATACGCCGTATTGCATGTTGGCGATAAAAGGTGTAAAAGGATTGATATTAATGATAATGATTTGGTTAATGTCAATACTAGGTATTCTATATCATATTTTAGCTTCTAAAAGAAAACAGGTATTTGAAACAATTATTTTTGTAGTAATGGGTTGGCTTTGTATACTAGGGGCGAAAGAATTATTTTTATCACTAGGCAAGATAGGATTAGGTTTACTAGTTGCAGGTGGAATAACTTTTACACTTGGAGCACTGGTATATAGTATTCCTAAGATAAAATATGCACATGTTTTTTGGCATATTTTTGTAATGTTAGGATCAATATTAATGTTTATTTCGATATATTGTTATATTTAAAATTAAAATAATAAGAAAAATATTAAATTAAATCACTGAAAACGCTTGCTATAAATTAATTTAAATGCTATCCTTAACTTAGGAATAGGAATTTTCTATGAAGGAAAGGGTGAGCATTATGTCAGTGAGTCAATTGAGCAAAGTACAAAATGAAGCATTAGATAATTTTGTAGAAAATTTTGACATTATCAATGCTTTAGCTGATAGGAATAGGCAAAAAATAATTGTGTTGCTATTTGGTAACCTAGAATCTGGCATGACTGTAACAGCCATTACAAATAATATGAGCATAACACAGCCTGCAGTTTCGCATCATCTCAAGATATTAAGAGATTCTGGAATAGTGGCGTATCGTAAAGATGGTCTGCAGAGTTATTACTATTTAACTTTACAAGAACCATTGGAAAAGTTAGAGAATATTTCAAGAAATTTAAGATTAGAGTTAAAAGAATAGATTTTATAAAGCTAATTACGTATTATATATTAAGCAACTACCTTAGTTATAAGAGTAATTAGTTTTTTTGTGTTAAAATAAGCGTACATTATGAAAATGGAGGTTCATCTAGTGGGTAAATTTTATGCTGTAAAAAAGGGAAGAAAAACTGGAATTTTCACTACTTGGGCAGAATGTCAAAAGCAAGTATCTGGTTTTCCAAAAGCTGAGTTCAAAAGTTTCATTAGTAAGCAAGAAGCAGATAGTTGGTTGAAAGAAATTAAAAGTAGTAATGAAAATAAAAGAAAGAATTATAGTATTATTGTCTATACAGATGGAGGTTCTAGAAATCATGGAAATAAAAAAGGAGAACATGTAAAGAAAAACGATAAAGCTGCATGGGCATATCTAATAAAATATCAAGGTTCAATAATTAGTGATACTGATGGAGAATATGGAAGTACTAATAATAGGATGGAAATCATGGCTTTAAAGAAGGCATTATTGGATTTGAAACAACGAGAGTTACAAAATGAAAAAATTTTGGTAGTTCTTGATTCAAAATATGTTTTAGATGCTATTACTAAGCGATGGTTACAATCGTGGGAGAAAAATGGTTGGAAAACTTCTGCGGGAACTGGTGTTAAGAATAAGGAATTATGGATGGAAATTAGCAGATTATTGCCAGAATTTCCAAATTTAGATTATCAATGGACAAAGGGACATGCCAATGATGAAGGAAATAATTTAGTTGATGAGTTGTTAAATAAAACTATGAATCAAATGGATTAGCCTGTTATGCTAATGTTTTTATCTTGATAAGATATTTGTATATGTTATAATTATTCTTGCATATACGGGGATGTTTAGGATTCGACAGGTATAGGTCGAGCTTAAATTGCGTTTGGTAGGTTGCGACTACCTAAAAACGCTCAGTTAAAATATAACTGCAAAAAATAACAATAACTCTTACGCTTTAGCTGCTTAGTCAGTTTTAGTGTAGATCTTAGCTAGTATTACCTACGTGCTAGGTGAGGTCATATAATTTAGTAGGTTACGTTTACTTTTGCGGCGTGAGAAAGTAAAAAGAGATTTTCATGCTAGTTAGTGACGTTTGCCCTGACATATGGCGCTGTTGCTGATGAATTTTAAATAGTATGTCTATGAACGTAGAGGTTTAGGTGGCGATATGCTTGGACGCGGGTTCGATTCCCGCCATCTCCATATAACTTTTCATATTAAAGCTTTCGATGATTGGATATCGTTGAAATATTATCAAGGTACTGAATTAGATTTTTTAAATCATTTCAGTGCCTTTTTTAACATTTAAAATTTATCCATAATTTTTAGATTTGAATTTTGATCACTCTAGCGTACATGAATATTTATGTCTAGGCAAGTTATAGAAAATAGTATAAATAAATAGAAGGACTACTTTTAAATAAACTATATTGATAAAATAGAGTTATTTTACATTTGTTTGGACAACGCTTTCAATTTATATGATTTAATATTATAATGAGAAGGTAAGGATATTAAGAATATAGATAGTAAATAAAAATTATGAAGAATTAATACTTTTTATTTGAAATTTGAAAAAATATTAAACTTATATATATCAATTGAAGTTTAATAATATGAATGATATTCTTAATATATTAAGTATTTTGGAGGGGTGTTGCATGTTTTTAACATTTGGTCAATTGGCAGGTTTAATTGCTGCACTTGCATTTTTAGTATTAGTAATATATTTATGTCGAGTTTTGGCACGTTTGACAAGTACAGTATCTGAATTGACAAAGAGCATAAAAACTTTGACAGAGGATGCTGATGATATTTCAGAAAAAATTGAAGACTTATTAGTGAAGACTAATAGTTTAATGGATGATGTTAATCAAAAATCATCAAAATTAGATCCATTATTTCAAGCAACATCTGATTTAGGTGAAAGTGTTTCGGATTTAAATCAAGCAAGTAGAAATTTTGTTGAAAATATGGGGAATTCAACTCATGGTCTTGTAAAAACTTCAACAATGTTGAAAAATGGATTAAGAGCAATTAAGCTTATTAACAAATTACGCAAAAAATAATATGATGTGAGGAGGACTTTTTATGGGAAAAAAATTATTGATAGGTTTAGGTATAGCCGGTGTTGCTTTCTATGCTAGCAAGAAGTTGTCGGGAAAATATTTAGAGAAGGCAGCATCTAAATTGGATGATATTGTAGCCGAAGGTCAAGAAACTGCATTGAAATATCGCGAATATTTATTAGATTATTTAGATGAAGATGATAAATTAGAAAAACTAAATAAAAAAGTTTTACAAGCTAAAGATTTGATTGATAAAGATTCGGTTACAGAAGCTTTAAGTAATTTAAAAAGTTCAACAAGCAATTTAAAAGATAAACTTATGGAAAAAGAAGATTCTTTAGATAATGATGAAGATCTTCAAGATGATATTGTAATTGATCAAAGATCTGCTTTTGGAAAAATGAAAGAAAAAACAGAGTTGGAAAATCCAACAGTTGTATTTTATCCAGATGGAACATCTGAAACGAAGTAATTATAATAAAAACCACTCAAATAAAATAATTGAGTGGTTTTTATTATAATTATTGTTTAATGTTATTATCTTATGATAAAGGAATTATTTGAAGTTCTTTGCTAGTGTGAGTGAATGGTTTAACACCATTATCTGTAACGTAAACACAATCTTCAATTCTAACTCCAGCATAATTAGGAATATAAATACCTGGTTCAATAGAGAAACACATACCTGGAACTAATTCCATTTTGTTTCCTTCCATAATAGATGGAAATTCGTGTTCGCTTTGTCCCATACCATGTCCAAGACGATGGATGAAATATTCACCATAACCAGCTTTTGTAATAACATCTCTAGCAATCTTATCTAATTCTTCAGCTGTCATACCAGGTTTTGCAGCATTTTGTGCAGTTAATTGAGCTTCTAAACAAACATTATAGATATCTTTTAGTTTGTCATCAATTTCGCCAAATGCTACAGTTCGTGAAGCATCTGAAATATATCCTTTATATACAGTACCTAAATCAAAGAGAGTTAGTTCATTAGGCTTAATAGTATCTTCTTTTGGAGCGCCATGAGGATCAGCTGCATTAGCACCGCTTTGAATAATTGTATCAAAGCTCATATGCATGACGCCTTTTTTCTTTAATTCATACTCAATTTCAGCAGCTACAGCTTGTTCAGTTTTATTAGTGCTTAATGCATCAAATCCAACTTTGAAGGCATAATCAGCCCATTTTCCCGCTTCAAGAAGTAGGTTGATTTCATCTTCATTTTTAATTGATCGTTGTTTGTTGATAAAAGGAGAAATATTTTCAACAAATTTAGCTTCTGGAAAATTTCTTAGTATAGCTTCTGATTTTGCTACTGTTAAATTATCTTTTTCAACAGCCCATTTTTTAGGATTTCCAGCTAATGTATTAATGTGTGATTTAATAAGTGCGAATGCATCTTCATGATCTAAATAGCCAAAAACAGGATATTCCCATCCACTTTCCTTTACAGAACCAACTTCAAGTGCTGGGGCAAAGATAAAAGGATCTTTATCTGGAAAAATGAATAAAGCTAAAATTCGTTCGATAGGATCACTATCAAAACCTGTGTAATAACGTATGTTATGGAAATCACTTATATAAGCAATATCTAAATTGTTATTAGCTAACCATTCTTGTACTTCTTCAATATGTTTCATAATAACTCATCTCCTAGTAAGTTAATTATAGCACATGTATTAGAAAGAAAAAATTTAATATAAAATAAGCAATTATGAAAACAAATGGAAAAGAATAAATTAATAAAATTATGAAACGCTTGCAATTTTATAACTTCTTTGATAATCTATAATAGGATTATGAAAATAAAAATGAAAACAAATGCGAGGATGAAAGAAGAATGGAAAAACAAACAATTACAATTTATGATGTTGCTAGAGAAGCAGATGTTTCTATGGCTACAGTTTCTAGGGTAGTAAATGGTAATCCTAATGTAAAACCTGCTACTAGAAAAAAAGTTTTAGAAGTTATTGATAGACTTGACTATCGTCCTAATGCAGTTGCTAGAGGATTGGCAAGTAAGAAAACAACAACTGTTGGAGTTATTATTCCAGACGTTACTAATGTCTATTTTTCTTCACTTGCTAGAGGTATTGATGATGTAGCTTCCATGTATAAATACAACATAATTTTGGCTAATTCAGATGCTAATGAACAAAAAGAGTTGCAAGTGTTAAATACTTTATTAGCCAAACAAGTTGACGGTATTATTTTCATGGGAAATAAGATTACTGATGAACTTCGTAAGCAAATTGATAAAACCAAGACACCTGTAGTATTGGCTGGTTCTTTAGATGATAAAGAAGAATTTGAAAGTGTTCATATTAATTATGTAGATGCTGTAGAAGAAGCAGTTTCCGATTTAATTAATCATGGTAATGATAAAATTGCTTTCATTTCTGGACCATTGTCAGAACCAATTAATAGTAAATATAGATTACAAGGTTATAAAAATGCTTTATCTAAAAATGGAATTGCTTATGATGAAGAATTAGTTTTTGAAACAGATTATAGTTACCATTCAGGTGAAATTTTATGGCCAGCTTTACAATCAGTTGGGGCAACTGCAGCTTATGTAGGTGATGATGAATTAGCTGTTGGTGTATTAAATGGTGCGCAAGATGCAGGTGCTAAGGTTCCAACTGACTTTGAAATTGTAACAAGTAATAATTCTAAATTAACTGAACTAGTAAGACCTAAGTTATCATCCATTACTCAGCCATTGTATGATATCGGTGCGGTATCCATGCGTTTCTTAACTAAGATGATGAACAAAGAAGAAACATCAGCTGATGAAAAAACTATTGAACTACCTTATGGTTATATCAAGCGTGGATCAACAAAATAGTTAGAAGTATAGAAGCTAATCGAGTATATCTTGATTAGTTTTTTTAATATTTAATTGGAAATAGCTAGCTAGATGATCTGAAAGGAAATTTTAAAAAGTGAAAATAAAATCAGAAAAATATTTATACTTATCAATTTTTATTATGATATTGCTATTTATAAGTTCATCTATGACGTATAAAGAGCAATCTTCTGTACCATTTTTACAAAAATATCTTACATCTCAACCATTCAAGGATATTTTAAGTCAAGTTTCATTTTCATATGGACATTCTGTAATATCTATTAAAGAAGTTGGATATTATAAATTTGTTGAATTTTTTATCCGCAAATTGGCACACTTTTCCACTTATTTTGTTATGGGGTTAGGATTTTATATGACATTAAAGGATAATTTAAAGAAATGGCAAGCAACATTTTTCTCGTATTTGGCAGCAGTTGGCTATGCAGGAATTGATGAATTTCATCAAATGATTACTGGAGATAGAACGCCTTCTTTTGAAGATGTTATGTTGGATGGAATAGGTGCTTTAACAGGAATTATAATCACGATGGTTATATTATATTTTTTTAGAAGAAAAAAATAATATTATAAATATACTTTGATTGATAGTTAATAAATTATTTGCTATAATTTGAAATGGCTTATTGCCTAAATTAATGAATTTATATAATCGGAAAGAGGTTTTAGAAATGTCAGGACATTCAAAATGGCATAACATCCAAGGCCGCAAAAACGCCCAAGATGCTAAACGTGGAAAAATTTTCCAAAAAATATCACGAGAAATCTATATGGCTGCAAAGAGTGGTGGTCCTGACCCAGATGGAAACCCACAATTACGCCTAATTATGGATAAAGCTCGTGCAGCTAACATGCCAAAGGATAACATTAAACGTGCTATCGATAAGGCAACTGGTACTGGTGGTGCTGATTATGAAGAAATTACATATGAAGGTTACGGTCCAGCTGGTGTAGCTATCTTAGTACATGCTTTAACTGATAATCGTAATAGAACTGCTTCTGCTGTACGCGCTGATTTTAATAGAAATGGCGGTAACTTAGGTGAAACAGGTTCAGTTAGCTTTATGTTCGATCGTAAGGGTTACATTGCTATTGCGCGAGAAGATTTAGACGTTGATGAAGATCAAATGTTTGAAGATGTTATTGAAGCAGGTGGAGAAGATTTACAAACTTCAGATGAAGTATTTGAAATTTATACTGATCCTAAGGCATTTGCGGATGTACGTGATGAATTACAAAAGAAATACGATTTAGCAACAGCTGAATTAACAATGGTTCCTCAAAATACAGTACCCGTTCCTGCTGATAAAGTAGAACAATTACAAAGATTAATTGATAGATTAGAAGATGAAGATGATGTGTCAGAAGTATACACATCTGCTGATTTCCCTGAAGATTAATAATTATTTAAAAAGATACTAGTAGATAATTTTATTGCTGGTATCTTTTTTTGCTTGTGAAATTATTATTTTTTAGTTATGCTTTAAATAGCAATACATACTAGAAAGTAGGTTATCAAAGGTATGAGTAATAAAGTAACTGTTTTGGGAAGCTTGAATGTTGATACTATTCTGAGAATACCCAGATTACCACAGCCAGGTGAAACATTGAAAATGGACGATATAGGTGTTGCAGGCGGAGGAAAGGGAGCAAATCAAGCTATTTCAGCTGCTAGATCTAAATCACATGTAACATTTATTGGTGGAGTTGGCAATGATGTTCAAGGTGAGATGATGTTGAAACTTCTAAAAGAAGATGGAATTAATATTAATAATGTTGCAAAATTAAATGAAGGAACTGGTCAAGCGTTTATTTTATTGCAAGAAAGTGGTGAAAATAGCATTGTAATCTATGGTGGTGCAAACCAAGCTATAAAAACTACCGTTATACAAAATGCAATGAATGATATCAAGGATAGTGATTTTTTAGTAGCCCAATTTGAAACACCTCTAGAAGTGACAAATGAAGCATTTAAATTAGCACGTGAGTTAAATGTAAAGACAATTTTGAATCCAGCACCAGCGACTGATATTTTAGACGAACTAAAGAAAAATATAGATTTAATAATTCCTAATGAAACAGAGGCTGAATTGTTAACTGGAATAAAAGTAGTTGACGAAGATACATGTAGACAAGCAGCTGATAAATTAATTGATCAAGGTATTAACAATGTTATTATTACTTTAGGTAAGCAGGGTGCTTATTATAAGACAAAAGATGGCATTTGTGAATTATTACCTGCTTTTAAAGTTGAAGCAGTTGATACTACAGCTGCTGGTGATACCTTTATCGGTGCTCTAGTATCTAAATTAGATACAAGTTTTAGCAATTTAAGAGAAGCTATTATTTACGCAAGTAAGGCTTCTTCTCTAGCTGTCCAAAAATTAGGTGCGATTCCATCAATACCGTATAAAGATGATGTAGAAAAACAGTTAAATAATAAATAAAAAGCAATAAGAATTCCTATAGAACGAAAAAATTTGTTTTATAGGAATTTTTTTTAGAATAAAAAGTTTTTTTGCGTATTTATATATACGAGGAGGTGAGTTAATGAAAAAATCTGTTGAAATTTTGTTGCAAGAAGCTATATCACTAAAAGCAAGCGATATATTTTTCTTTCCAAAAAATGATAGATACCAAATTAAAGTGAATGTTTTAGGAACGAATCGCATAATAAAGGAATGTAGTAAAGAATTTGGAGGACAGTTGATTAATTATTTGAAATTTCAATCTAATATGGCGGTTAGTGAAAAAAGACGTCCGCAACTTGGATCATGGATATATAGTGATGAAAAAAATGAAGTCTTTTGTAGACTATCAAGTGTAGGAGATTTTTTAGGGAATGAATCCTTGGTTGTAAGACTGATATTTCCTAGTACTTTTTTTGAAGAAAACTATTTTTTTGAAGAGCAGATTTACACTTTACAAAAAGCTTGTATCAAAAATGGATTAATTGTTTTTTCAGGGCCAATGGGTTCAGGTAAAACAACGACTATGTACAATTTAGCTAGAAAGTTAGCTAATGAAAAACATGTTATGAGTATTGAAGATCCAATTGAAATATATGAGCCTAATTTTTTACAATTACAAGTTAACAATAAAGCTCAGATGTCGTATTCTGAGTTATTGAAAGTAGCATTAAGGCATCATCCAGATGTATTTTTAATTGGAGAAATTAGAGATAATATGACTGCTAAAGTGGCAATAAATGCTGCTTTGAGTGGCCATCTGATTTTGACAACAGTTCATGCTCGTAATGTATATGGTGTTTATCAAAGGTTGAAAAACTTAGGTATTAGTGATGAAGAACTTCAACAAACGATGCAGGTAATCTCATATCAGAGATTAATTCCAACAATAGATGGAGGAGCTAAAGTATTGTTTGATCAAATAGAAGGAAAAGATTTAGATAAAGATATCATTCAAGGAAATATTCAAAGTAGAATGACTAAAGACTGGAGAGAAAAACTTGAGTATTGTTACCTTAATAACTGGATTAATAAAGAAAGTTTTGAAACATTTATTGAAGGATAATAAAAAAGTGTGGAGTTTAAAGAAACAAGCAATTTTTTTCTCTATATTATCAGATTTATTATCAGCAGGATTTTCCTTACGACAGTCTCTGATAAGTATACAAAATATAATGCCAGAATTTTATTCAGTTTCTCATAAAGTAAAGAAAAACTTGCTGATGGGAACAAAGATTAGCGATGCTTTAAAAGAGAATATTTCTAAATCAACCTATTATCAATTGTTAATTGCAGAGCAACATGGAGAAATGGAGAAAAGTATCAAGCAATTGGGGAGTTTACTTGAAAGAAGAGTGGAGCAGCAAAATAAATTAAAGAGTTTAATGGTGTATCCAATGATTTTATTTTTTATGTTGATAATAATTATGTTAGGAATAAAGTTTTGGTTGAAGCCAACTATTAATAATTTTGGAGAAGATAGTGTAGGAACACCGTCGGTTATTAATTGGACAGTAGTTGGTGAATATAGTCTAATTTTAGTGGCTTTGATAATAGTACTATATGTATTAAAAATTTTGAGATGGTGGAGTAAACAAGAAACTATAACTAGACATCATTGGTATAGCCAATTACTAATTATAGGTAAGATTTATCGACAATATAGCTACTACTATTTGAGCTTTAATTTGTCACTACTTTTGAAAAGTGGGCTAGATTTAAAACAAATATGTAGCTTTTTAAATGAGTTTGATAAGCAGTCTTTACTGTATCAATTAGGACAACAATTAAGAGAGTTATTAGATGCTGGAAGTATGCCTGATGAGTTAGTGAAAAAATATCCATTTATCCCTCCTGAATTGAAATTGTTTTTAAATAAGGGAGAAACGTTGGAAAACATAAGCAATGAGCTAGCAGTTTATTCAGAAGTCTCGTATAGGAAGTTATTAAAATTAATTGATAAGTTGATTGAGTTAGTTCAACCAATACTATTTATCGTGATAGCGATAATTATCGTTGGAACTTATTTAACAATTCTTTTACCAATATACAAAACTCTAGGAGGTTTATATTAATGAAAAGGAAAAGGTTGGGATTTACTTTAATTGAAATGGCAATTGTCTTATTTATTATTAGCTTATTAATTTTAATTATATTACCGAATATAGGTACACAGAGAAAGCATGCAAATACTGTAAATGATAAGGCGTTGCAGACTCAATTAAATACACAAGCTGAATTATATATGGATGAAAAGAATACTAATACAGTAACAATAGATGAGTTGAAATCAGCTAATTATTTAAATAATGATCAATATGATCAAATTAAGAAGAAAAATATAGAGATTAAACTAGATAATGGTAAGAAAGAATAATTTGGTAGGGTATACTCTTCTAGAAATGATAATTGTTTTAGGAATATTTATGGTATTGATTTTATTGGCATATCGTCCTATAAAAATAACTTGGCAAAATTATGAAGAAAGACAATTTATAAAAAATTTCGAACGAAAATGGAACCAAAGTACAATAAAATCTATTCAAGAGGAAAAACATACTAATGTTTATTTTTATCACGATTTAGTTCGATTTTCTGAATATAATAAAGATAGAACAACAAATGACTATGAATTTTCATATCCGTCTACTATGCACGGAGATACTAATATTGTAAAAATTAGTGATAATGGTAGTGTTACACCTAAAACAATAAAAATTTTCTCATCATTAGGAAGAAGATATGTATTTGTATTTCAAATGGGATATGGTGCTAAATATTATGTTAAAACTTACCAATAAAGGATTTGTATTAGCTGATTCGATAATAGGTTTAATAATAATTTGTAGTGGAATTTTAATATTATTAACAAATTATCAGTCTCTAAATAATCAAGAGAATTTAAAGATTGAGGATAAAGAAAGAATGCATTTGTTACTTAATAAAGTGCGAAGTATGGACCAGAAAGAATTAGTAAATTTTAAACAAATACAAGTTAGTTATGAAAACAAAGTTGAAACTTTATCAAAAGAGTAAAAAGAGTGGATTTACATTATTAGAAACAATAATAGCAATAGGAATTACTTGTTTAACATGTATGATGATATTTTCTACACTCCAAATAGTGTGGAAAATCAATGCAAATGAAACTAAAAATGATAGATTGCAGTGGGAGCAATTTAGATCAGTTATAGAAAGTAGTAATTTGGATTTTAAATATGTACGTGTTGACAATGAGAATGATGAATTGATTTTATATAGCGATGCGATGGATGATTTTTATGAATTGGACTTATATAAGCAACAAATCAGGATGCGAAGAAAAATTGATGGGTATATGCCCTTGTTATACAATGTTCAAAAGGTAGAGTGGAGATATGATGAAAATAGGAAGTCGATTTTTATTTCAATTTGGATACACGGTAGAGAATATAGCGAAGAATATATAATGGATCGAAAAAAATGAAAAGTAGTTTCAGAGAAGAAGGTTATTTAATTTATACTAGCATATACTTTTTGATGTTCTTTCTTATGATATTTTTAGGACAGATATTACTTTTTAAATGGCAAATTTTAGCCTATAGCAGAGAGGTAAATTATTATAGAGCTAGAGTGATGTATGAAGTAGTCAAAAGAAAAAATTGTGATAGCGAGAATTTTAATTATGGCAAAGTTAAGTGGGATAAAGAAAGAAGAAAATATATTATTATATTAAAAAATGGTAGAGAGTATCAATTTAAGTGATAACCAATAAACTTGAAAATTTTGCATAAACTAGCTACACTATTAAAGATTAATAGTAACAGGAGGGCTAGTTCTTGATAGGTAAAATGGAAAAGATACAGAAAGAATATAGTTTACTTGAAGGAGCAGTAAAGGAACTACAAAAAAATTTACAAACAACTTATCTTGATGCATTAATTGAAACTTTAGAGAATATCTTAGATAATAATCAGGTTCATGTAGAGGATGATAAGCCTGATAAAAAGACAGTAGCAAAGTTAAAAGAATTGTACGCTGATAGTAATATAAAGAACTTAGAAACTGATGAAAAAAGACAGGTTATACAATTATTAATTTTGAAATCTTATAGCGAAGATAAGATTCAGGCTAATCATCAAATGACACCAGATTCAATAGGGATGATAGTATCTTATCTAATAGAGTTATTTGCTGACTCTAAAAAAGTATTAACAATTACAGACATTTGTGTAGGTACAGGAAACTTACTTACTGATATTTATAATAATTTAGATAAGCAAAACAAAAATATTCAAGCTTATGGAATAGATAATGATGATACGCTATTAGCTTTGGCAAGTATAAGCACGCAATTCCAAAAGCAAAATATTGAATTATATCATCAGGATGCTATAGAAGAGTTGTTAATCCCTAAAACGGATTTAGTAGTTGGAGATTTGCCGGTTGGATATTATCCAATAGATGACAAAGTGAGTGACTATATTACCAAAAATAATGATGGGCATTCATATGCTCATTATGTATTAATTGAAAAATCTATAAGGCAATTAAAAGAAGATGGAATAGGAATATTTATTGTACCTAGAGGAATTTTTGAAGTAAAAGATTCAGTTAAATTGCTTAAATATATTCAAAAAGTTGGTTATTTGCAAGGATTATTAAACTTACCGACAGAATTATTTAATGATAAACAATCGATGAAATCAATTTTAATTGTACAAAAGAAGGGAAATAAGGCTAAACAGGCAGAAGAAGTATTATTGGGCGATTTCCCTAGCTTTAAAAAACAAGAGGAATTTAAAAAATTTATAAATGAAATAGTAAGTTGGGCAAAGAAAAATATTTATTTTAATTAGAAAAAAAGAACTATAATTTCAATAATTTGAATTTATAGTTCTTTTTTGTTTAAAAGTGAATTGAATTCAACTATAAATGAAATAGTTGAATTTTACTAAAATAAAAAAATGTTTTAAACTGGATAGTATTGAATATTAATGAATTGGAGATATATTGATATGAACAAAGAAAATAAAGGATATGCAAGAAATTTAAAAAGTAGACATATCCAATTAATAGCATTAGGAGGGACGATAGGAACTGGACTATTTTTAGGATCAGGAAAGTCTATCCACTTAGCAGGCCCATCTATTGTTTTAGCATATTGTATAACAGGGTTAATATGTTTCTTTCTGATGAGAGCAATGGGGGAACTTCTTTTATCAGATTTAAATACACATTCTTTTATAGATTTTATTACTAAATATTTAGGAGAAAAAATAGGTTTTATAGCTGGGTGGACATATTGGATTTGTTGGATAACGATTGCTATGGCAGATGTTACGGCAACAGGTCTATATATAGAATATTGGTTTCCTAATATACCACAGTGGGTTCCAGGATTAGTTGCAGTAGTTGTATTGTTATCTTTGAATTTAGTTACAGTGGGGCTATTTGGAGAAACAGAATTTTGGTTTTCTTTAATCAAAATTATTGCTATCATTGCACTAATTGTTTCAGGAATTGCGATGGTTATAGTTAGTTATAAGACACCGGTAGGATATGCTACTTTAGGGAATTTGTATAGTTATGGAGGATTATTTCCAAAAGGCTTAAAAGGATTTTTGCTATCTTTCCAAATGGTGACTTTTGGCTTTATTGGAATTGAAATGGTTGGAATTACTGCTTCAGAAGCAGAAAATCCCAAAAAAGTTATTCCAAAGGCTATTAATGAAATTCCGTTAAGAATAATTATTTTTTACGTAGGGTCTTTACTAGCAATAATGTCCATATATCCATGGAATTCCATCTCAATAAATGAAAGCCCCTTTGTACAAGTATTTCAGAATATAGGTATAACTTTTGCTGCTGGAATTATAAACTTTGTTGTATTGACAGCTGCATTATCGGCTACTAATAGTGCATTATTCAGTACCGGAAGAATGTTATTCTCGCTTAACTGGGGTAAAAAGGGAAAATTCGCAAAAAAAATGAGCACATTGTCCAGACAACAAGTTCCAGCGAATGGTTTAATTTTTTCTGCTATTATAATAGCAATAGCAGTATTAGCTAACTTTGTAGTATCTAATACATCTTTATTTACATTTGTATCTAGTGTTGCGACAACTTGTTTCTTATTTATTTGGGGCGCAATTGTTGTATGTCATTTGGAATTTAAAAAGCAACAAAAGAAACAAAACATTCCTGAGGGAGAATTTAAATTACATTTTCATCCATGGACTGATTATTTAGTGTTGGCTTTCTTAATATTCGTAGGAGTAATAATGTGCTTGGAAAAAACAACATTATTTGCTTTGATAGCTGCGATTGCTTGGTTTGTAATGTTATATATGATTAGTAGTATTAAAAAAAGAAATTAGGATTCAACAGAATTAGAAATACGCTAAGTGTTTTTAATTCTGTTTTTTTATTTTATTATTATAATAATATGTTAATAACTAACTAGGAGAGTATGAAATGAAATATTTTACTGCAGATACACATTTTTTCCATAAAGAGTTGATACATGATACACGATTTGCTAATAGAATGTTTTTTTCAGTAAATGATATGAATAATACAATAGTTGAAAATTGGAATAGTGTTGTTAATGATAATGATACGGTTTATCATTTAGGAGATATAGCACTTATAAATAGTAAAAAAGAAGATTTAAAAAGAGTATTGGAAATATTGAAGAAATTAAAGGGGCAAATTGTATTTTTGAAGGGAAACCATGATTCAAGAGCATTATTTAAATTTATAGATAAAAATAATGTTATTTTACCTGATGGAAGAATAAAATTTACTTTTATAGATGTTGGCTTAATTTTAAAATTAAATCATTATCAATTATTTTTAACTCATTATCCATTATTGGTAGGGCCATCTAAAAATAGAGTTAATGTTCATGGACATATTCACCATTCCAGTGTAAATTCACCGTGGAATATTAATGTTGGAGTTGACTCAGCAGATATAGATTATTTAATTAATAAACTACCATTTGGAACACCTATATCAGAAAAGAATTTATTTAAGATTATAGAGGCTAAGTTAATAGATCATAAAAAAAGATGGTAGATGAGAAAGAAACTTGTAAGAGTGGGAATATAAGGTATATAATTAACTGATGATTTTAAGCTAGGAGGAATTGATTTTTGAATAGCGAAAGAAAAGAAAGGCGGGAAGTACAACTTGCAAAAAAGGCTGAAACTATCGAAGCAGCAGCAAGTGAAGTATTAGTAATTAACGAGACCCGAATAAAAATTGATGGGAGACCTTATGATTTAGTTGAGAATTATCATGAAGGTTTTAACGCAGAACGATTAGGTGAGAGATTTAGCCAAATTTTGACTAAATATGATTATATTGTAGGTGATTGGGGATATGATCAATTAAGATTACGTGGTTTTTATGAGATTGGTAGCAAGAAAGGATCACCTTATCAAAGTATAGAGAGGCTAGATGATTACTTATATGAATATTGTAATTTTGGTTGTTCCTACTTTATTCTTCATAATCTTGAAGTGCAGACACCAGAGCCAATACCTGCTAATATTAGGAAGAAGAGTTCAAAGAGAAAATCACAATCTAGTTCTAAGAAACATAACTCTAAAAATAATGTATTCACAAATGAAAAGAGATATAATATACGATCACAGAAAAATAAGAAAAATGCTCATTTGAAGTCTGTATCAAAGAAAAATACAAAGCATAGACATTTTACAATTAGGCAAAAATAGGGAGAATTTTATGGATTTAGAAAAGTATAAAGGATACCTGATAGATTTAGATGGAACAATGTACAAAGGAAAGATAAAAATTCCTGCAGCCAAGAGATTTATAGAAAGATTACAAGAGAAAGATATTCCATTTCTATTTTTAACCAATAATAGTACTCAAACTCCGGAAGCTGTAGTAGAAAATTTAGGAATGAATTTTGATATTCATGTTGGCGTAGAAAATGTATATACTACAGCATTGGCAACAGCTGATTATGTAGCTGATTTAGATGAAAATAAAAGAAAAGTATATGCAATTGGAGAACTTGGTTTAAAGCAAGCATTGATGGATAAAGGATTCCGCTTTGAAGAGGTTACTCCTGACTATGTTGTAGTAGGTTTAGACTATGATGTTACATATCATAAATTCGAATTAGCTACATTGGCTATTAAGAGAGGAGCAAAATTTATAGGTACTAATCCTGATACTAATTTGCCAAATGAAAGAGGCTTAGTGCCAGGAGCAGGTTCCGTCATTGCTTTAGTTGAAAGAGCAACACAGCAAGTGGCGACTTATGTTGGAAAACCTGAAAAAATAATTATGGAAAAAGCATTGAAAAAAATGAATATGAAAGCTGATGATGTAATTATGGTTGGGGATAATTATAATACTGATATTAAAGCAGGAATAGCTTCGGATATAGATACATTATTGGTATATACGGGAGTCTCTACTAGAGAAGATGTAGCAAAAGAAAAAATTAAGCCAACATATGAAATTAATAGCTTAGATGAGTGGCAATAATGATTAGATCTATATGGATAGAGAGAGTAATATTACTACTATTTGGCGTAATATTATTCTTTTTTGTATTATCTTTGGCAATAAGTATCACTATTAATTCAGATTGGTTATACTATATTTTTATAAAGTTAGAGCACTTGGATAAAAAAGTTTTTTTAACTAGTAATGAGTTGTGGCATGAATATAAAATAATTTTACATTATTTGAATTTTCCTTGGATAGAAACGTTACATACTAAATTACCACTATCTGTTAGCGCAATGCATCACTTTGGAGATGTAAAAAAATTATTTGAATTTAACTACATTGTTTTATTAATTACTTCAATAATGATTGGAATTATGTGGCGAAGAATTTTTACAAAAACAGAATGGTGGAATTTATTAAATTTATTTAAAGTATCAAATATAATTATTTTAATGTTGGTATGTATAGTTTGCTTGGACTTTTCAAATGCATTTATAGTATTTCATCAATTGCTATTTAACAATAGAGACTGGATATTTAATCCGGCAAATACACCAATTATAAAAGCTTTACCAGAATTATTTTTTGAAATATGTTTTATTGAAATAGTAGTAATTTTTGAATTGGTTATGTATACATTCAATTATTTTTTAAAAAATAGATTAAGGCGAGAATAGGAACGTAAAAGTTTTGTATAGTAAAAAACGGATAGTGGATCCATTTTTGAATCTACTATCTGTTTTTTTAGTATATAAATAAAATTATTATTAATTTTTTGAAAGTTTACTTTTGAGAGCTCCTACAATAGCAGGAATTAAAGAAACTACAATTATTCCAATAATAACTAAGGAAAAATGTTCTTTAACAACCGGAATATTACCAAAAAAGTATCCGGCACCACAACAAATGAGAACCCAAGCTGTTGCTCCTAGTAAATTATATTTAATGAAAGTAGAATATTTAACTCCTGTACCACCAGAAACAAAAGGAGATAAGGTTCTGATAATAGGCATAAATCTTGCTAATGAGATAGCAATGCCACCATGTTTTTCAAAAAATGCTTCAGTTTTCTTCATATTTTCTTCTTTAATAAATTTACCAAAAAAGTGATGTTGTGAAACAGAGCGTCCAACTTTATGACCAATGAAATAGTTTAGTGAGTCACCAGTAACAGAAGCAAGCCAAAATAGTATGATAAAAAGCCAAATATTTAGATGATACTCACTACTAGCTGATAGAGCGCTAGCAGCAAATAATAGGGAGTCACCAGGTAAAAATGGCATTATAACGGCACCTGTTTCGATAAAAATAACTCCAAAAACAATTAAATAAGTTAAATTACCAAAGCTATTAACAATATTAACTAAATGTGTATCGATGTGTAGAATGAAATCAATTAGAAAGTTCAAGTTACTTACTCCTTAATAAGTTATTTGAAAATTAATAATACCATATAAAAAAGAAAATAATTAGTTATTTTCTTTATTTTTAATATTTTTAACAAGTTGAGTACTATGTTTTGGCTGAATTTTTTCAGGATAAAGTGATTCCAATGCGTTATTAACAGCCATAGGTGCTTCTCCCATACCAACGGCTATCAAATCTATTCTACCAGGATAATTAGCAATATCTCCAATAGCATAAACATTTTGAAGATTTGTTTCTAATTTGGAATTAACAGGGATTAAATTATTTTTGGTGGTTATTAGATCTAAATCCCATGACTTTAAAATGCTATTGTTAGACATAAAACCATAATTTACTAATAAAGCATCTACTGATAATTCAACAGTATCTTTAGTACGTACTTTTTTAAGTTGTATAGTAAGGTTATTATGAGAATTGTCTGTGCTAAGGTTATCTATAGTGTAGGGGGTCATTATTTTTGAATCAGACTCTTTTAACTTAGCTACATTTGATTCCATAGCTCTAAATTGATTTCTACGATGGATAACAATAGTATCTTTTGCAATAGTGTTTAATTCTAAGGCCCAATCTATAGCAGAATCACCACCACCAGCAATAGCAATAGTTTTGTTCTCAAATATTGATGGATCGCTGACAGTATAAAATAATTTATCGTTTTCTAGTGCTTCAGCATTCGCTATTCTAAGGCGACGTGGTTCGAATGAACCAATTCCGGTAGAAATAATAACAGATTTACTATAACTGATTCTATTATTAGTAATTATTTTAAATTGGTTTTTCTCAGTTTTTTGAATATTTAAAACAGGACTATTAACATATACGTCAACATTAAATTGCTGTAATTGTGTATTTAAATTTCTAATTAAGTCTTTACCAGAAATGGAACTAAATCCAGGAATATCGTAGATTGTCTTTTCTGAAAACAAAGCTTGAGGTTGTCCTCCAAGTTGTCCTAAACTTTCAAGTAATTGGACTTTGGCTGAACGCATTCCTGCATAAGTAGCGGCAAACATACCAATAGGGCCACCACCAATAATAGAAATATCATATAAGTTATCTTCAGGCATAAATTACCCTCCTAAAAAATTACTAAGGATACAATAGCATAAATAAAAAATAAAATAAAATGGTAAAAGAACTGATAGTCAGTTATTATAGAATATAGAAATAAATGGGAGGTTAATATATGCGTTATCGTATAGGAATGATAATTGAAGGCAGAATAACTGGTATTCAACCATATGGAGCTTTTGTCAGTTTAGATAATCGTACTCAAGGATTGATACACATTTCTGAATGTCACCATGGATATGTAGATAACATTCGAAATTTTTTGAAAGTTGGGCAAATGGTAAGAGTCATGATAATAGATATCGATGAGTATACTGGGAAGATAAGTTTATCAATAAGATGTTTAGAAAAAGCTTTTGATTTTTCTAGAGAAAAAAGACGCCCAGGATTTAATCATCGAAAATATTGGACTAATAAGCATGTTCAAGAAGGGTTCAAGCCTATTTCTAAGAGAATGTCTAAGTGGATAAACGAGGCATTAGAAGATATTGAAAAAAATAAAAAAAACTATTGACGAGATATTAAAATCAAGGTATGATGTATATCGTTGTCTGTTACGAAAGACGATATCAAAAATAATTTTCAAATTGTTGTTGACATCGATTGATGTTAGTGATATGATGTAAAAGTTGTCGCAAGATGAAATTTATGAATATGATTTGAATTTTTTATTCAAAAAAGTTCTTGACAAATA
>NZ_JANFQI010000011.1:0-62424 GCF_024436335.1 Ligilactobacillus sp. MP3 | reverse complement strand
ATATACTCGGTTAGAACAACTCATCTGCCCTAACAGCATAATCTACTATACCGACTTCAATACTATTCGTCAACCCCTTTATTTCAAGGTATTTCGGGTATCCAAAATCATAAAGTTCGTATTTTATAATTTAAAAACAGTTTCATTTTGATTCACCATCACCATTTTAATCTCAAAACCACAAACAAACTCTACTTTCCACTCAAATACTTCGGTTTAATCATCAGAAAATTTTTTTGAATTTTTTTAGGATACTAAAAATAGCTATTAAAATTGAATATTTCATCAATTAATAGCTACTTTTACTGAAAAATTTTTCTTATTGTACTACTCTTAGTCTTTACTTCGCCAAAGAAATAATATTCTAAACCTGCATTTACTACCGAACCTAGCATTATTACCCAACCGGTATAATTTAACCATAATAACAGAACTATAAATGTACCTAGGGCTTCATAACTTAACAAAGTCCGCGTAAAGTATCTAACATAAATAGAAAAGCCTTGCGATAATCCCAGCCAACCTATTGTTGCTAAAATAGCTCCCGGTAATACTAAAATAAAATGTAATTTAGCGTTGGGGATTAGTGTGTAGATCAGTATTATAATTACAAAAATACCAATTGCAGCTGTTGGCCATTTCCAACGCATAAATAAATCTATCCAATTAGTGGAAAGATTCAGCAAAGGTGTAATATAGTCCAAAGCTATCTGTCCAAAACTGAATACTAAAAATAGCGCAACTATTAACAATCCTAAAACTACTGTAATAAAAATAGAGAATATTCTTCCCAATACTGCACCTGTTCCAGTCCCCTTACCTACTCCATATGCCATATTTAAACCATTTTTCAAAGCATTAATTCCTCGACTAACCGCCCAAAGTGCTAAAATACCACTAACAGAGGCAATTCCACCAGAACCTTTCTTTAACATGGTCTCAATAATCGGTTTTAAAGTCGTAAAAACATTACTTGGAACTATTACTTGTAATCCATTTAAAACATCTGCTTCTTTTAAATTAATTATCGAAAGAATATTTCCTAACAAAATGATTGTAGGTAAGATCGCTAATAATGCATAGTAAGCAATTGTTATAGATGTACTATTTATATCCGCTTCACTCGCACGTTCAACAATTAAGAGAAATAAATCACGAAATTTATGTAATTTTTCTTTCAAATTCATCATTACTTTCAATATTTTTAACGTACACTATTCTTTGGTATTTTTAGTGTAGTTCCTGTTGAAACAGTTCTTTGAGTCAATCCATTAACCTGCATAATTTCTTCAATCGTTGTATTGTATTCTTCCGCAAGCATTGTCAAATTATCGCCTGCTTTAACTGTATAAGTAATATACTTAGATTTTTTAGAACTACTACTACTCATTGTATCAGTTTCAAAACTTGCTTCTTCATTATCTTTCTTTGGTTCAGATTCTTTTTTAGTAACTTTTACTCCATATTTTTCACGCGCAACTTTTTTGTTACTTTCATATTCTGCTTTCTGCATCGCTGCAGTTGGCATCGCACGCTCAACAATTATTCCCTTTACAGGAGTTACCATCACTAACAAAATAGCGATAAGAATTACTGAGATAATGGAATAAGCTATCCATCTTCTTTTTTTCTTATGTCTCTTTTTCAAAATTTTCACCTCTAAAAAATTAATTAGATTAATTAACATACCTAACCTATTATAAAATTAAAAAGCCTGAAAAGAAACAAAATCTTTTCAGACTCCTATAAAAATAATAAATATTATTATTTAATCTTCTTAGAAAGTTCTTTGATATATTCTTTCAATTCATCTCTTACTTCAGGATGACGTAAACCGAATTGAATAGATGTCTTCAAATATCCAAACTTATAACCTACATCATAACGTTGACCCTTAAATTCATGTGCAAATACTCTTTGAATCTTGTTTAAACGGTCAATAGCATCAGTTAATTGGATTTCATTACCAGCACCTGGCTTTTGTGTTTCAAGCATATCGAAAATTTCAGGTGTTAATAAGTAACGACCAATGATTGCTAAATCACTTGGTGCCTTGTCAACATCTGGCTTTTCAACAAATTGCTTAACATCAAACAAACCTGGTTGAGTTTCTGCAGCTGGATCAATTACACCATACTTATTTACTTCTTCATGAGGTACTTTCATTACAGCTAATGTTGAAGCATGTGTTTTTTCATAACGATCAATTAATTGTCTAGTCAAAGGAACCTTATCTTCCATAAGGTCATCACCTAACATAACAACGAATGGTTCGTTACCTACAAAATCTTTTGCCATTAATACAGCATCACCCAAGCCACGTGGATGTGATTGGCGAATAAAGTACAAATTAATATCTGTTGTTTGCTGTACTAATCGAAGTAATTCTGTCTTTCCTTTTTCTGTTAGATTTTGTTCCAATTCTGGTACTGAATCAAAATGATCTTCAATTGGACGCTTACCCTTTCCGGTAACAACTAAAATATCTTCAATGCCAGATTTTTTAGCTTCTTCAACAATATATTGAATTGTTGGTTTATCAATAATAGGAAACATTTCTTTAGCTAATGCCTTTGTAGCAGGTAAAAAACGTGTCCCCAAACCTGCAGCAGGAATAACAGCTTTTCTTACTTTCATATCTTTCGTAGACTCCTTAAATTTAAGTTAGTATATCAACAATAAATGTTTATACACTCTCCTTACTGATTATACCAATAATAGCGAGATTTACAAGATTAAAATAAGGGTTTTCATAAAAAAATAAGTACTTAATTGCTTAAAAACAATAAGTACTTACTTTTTTATACTAATCGTCTAATAGGTATTTTTTATCTCTTTCAGGATCTTGAGAAGTCAAAATCTTAGGACCATCCTTAGTGATTGCAATAGTATGTTCATATTGGCAAGATAAACTACCATCTGCTGTACGTGCTGTCCAACCGTTAGGATCATCCATTTCTGCTTCCCAACCACCAATATTTACCATTGGTTCGATTGTAATTGTCATACCTTCTTTTAAGCGAACACCTTGTCCAGCTTCGCCATAATGAGGGACATTAGGACTTTCATGCATTGTGGGTCCAATACCATGTCCTATAAATTCACGTACATCGCCATATCCATTTTCATCTTCTACATAATGTTGGATAGCAGCACCAATGTCACCAATTCTATTTCCAACTTGTGCTTGTTCAATCCCTAAATACAAAGCGTTCTTTGTAACTTCCATTAGTCTGTCAATTTCAGGAGTAGACTTACCTACAACATAACTCCAGCAAGAGTCACTCATAGCTCCGTGATAGTTAACAACTGTATCTACCTTAACCAAATCTCCATCCCTTAATATTAAGTTCTTTCGTGGAAAACCATGGCAAATTTCATCATTAACACTTACACATGTGGCATACTTATAACCTTCAAAACCAATTTGTTCTGCAATCGCATCGTGTTCTTTAAAATATTTTCTAGCAAATTTTTCAATTTCCCAACTAGAAATTCCGGGTTTGATAATATCTCTCAAGCCAATATGCATTCCAGCTAAAATTTGACCTGATTTTTGCATTTCTTTAATTTCACGTGGTGATTTTAAAGTAATCATTATATTCTTCCTCCAATAAATCATTTCCGACTAATCTATTATAGCACTTATCGCTTAATTTGTGATGATTGGAAATTTTAGCAACCTATTCTGAAATATCTGTTATAATATGGAAATGAAATAATTATTGTAATTTTACGAAAGAAGGGCTTTTAAATGGCTAGTGTAAAAGTTGTATTTGCAACAATTACAGGAAATAATGAAGATGTTGCTGATATTATCGCAGAAGCATTAGAAAACAAAGGAATTACAGTTGACGTTGAAGAAATTTCACAAGTTGATGCTTTTGACCTAGAAGAGTTCGATGGTGTTATTGTATGTCCTTACACATATGACGAAGGTGCATTACCTGATGAAGGAATGGACTTCTATGAAGATTTGGCAGATGTTGATTTATCAGGTAAAGTTTATGGTGTTGCAGGTTCAGGAGATACATTCTATGGTGAATACTTCTGTACAGCTGTTGACGATTTTGGAACACAATTAGCTAAAGCTGGTGCTACTAAGGGTGCTGAAAATGTAAAAATTAATCTTGCACCTGATTCAGATGAAGATATTGAAATCTTAGAAAACTTTGCCGGTGAATTTGCTGCTAAATTGGAGGAAAATTAATGATTTTCAAGCTTTTCAAAAAATATCAAAGCGTAATTGCCTACTTATTTTTTGGAGGATTAACAACATTAATTAACTTTGTTGTATTTTTCATTTTTGACTCTGGCTTGCATTGGAACTACCAAGTGGCTAATTTTATTGCTTGGTTCTTATCTGTTTTATTTGCATTTTTCACCAATAAAGTTTGGGTTTTTGGCTCAAAATATACAACTGTTAAAGCTTTTTTCATTGAAATGTGGTCTTTTTTCTTCTATAGAATTCTTTCCTATTTCATTGATGCGGGTATTATGTTTGTTGGTATTTCTTTACTGCATGCTAATAGTAGTTTGACTAAACTTATTGACCAAGTAGTAATCGTAGTTCTGAATTACTTTTTTAGTAAATTTTTCATTTTTAAAAAACGAGATTAATTAAATATTCTTTTAAAAACCTCCTAATCATTCACACTTTTTACTAATTACGGTAAAATATGTTGTGAGCATATTAGGAGGTTTTCTTTCGTGAATTTCTCATTTGAAAAAAAAGATTTCAAAAAATTATTTATTTGGTATTCAATTTCATTTGCGATAGTCGCTTTTTTTGTTTATGGCTCCTATTATTTTTCAGGCCATTCATTAATTTGGCAAATAGATGGTTCTCAACAACATTTACCTCTATTAATTAATTATCGCAAAGCTTTAATTGAATTTTTACACCATCCCTTTTCTGGTATAACGACTTGGTCTTGGAAATACGGATTAGGTGCTGATACTTTTCAAATTTATTCTTATTATACAGTTGGAGATATCTTTGCTTACCTAACCCTACTATTTCCTGCAAATAAAATAATTTTTGCTTATCAGTTAATGATTATTTTACGATTATATTTTGCTGGATTAGCTTTTACATATTTCGCTAATCATTTCGACTTGAAAAAGTCAGTTATTATTCCAGGAGCGATGGTTTATATTTTTAATGCGTATCTTTTATACGCCAACGTTGCACAACCTTTTTTCACAACTGCATTCATAATTTTTCCACTAATTATCTTAGGTTTAGAAAAAGTTTTGCAAGAAAAATCCGCTTGGATGCTGACATTTGCATTCACTTGGATGTTAATCAATAACTTTTATTTTGCCTTTATTTTAGGCATTGGAGCTATGATTTATTTAGTAATTCGAGTCTTTTTCACTTATCGTAAGACTTTAAATTACTTCTTAATATTTTGGAAGCTCGCAGGTTCTACTATTTTAAGTTTGTTACTGAGCTCTGTACTTTTAATCCCTGAATTACTTGCAGTACAAAACTCTACTCGAGCTGGTAGTACTTTCGCCAATGGATTAAAATTTTATCCACTTTACTATTACTTAGCCTTACCATCGCAGCTAATTAATGGTGGAAACCGTGATTTTTACTTTTGGAGTGCTTTAGGTTTTTCTAGCATCGCCTTTTTCGGAGTAATTTATGTCCTTGCTAAGTATCGAAAATATCCAGTTATGACTGCTATTTTCATCCTTAGTGGGATTATGCTTTTATTCCCCGCTTTTGGTGCAGCATTCAATGGTTTAATGTCTCCTTCAAATCGTTGGACTCTAATGCTTTGCTTACCAGTTTCATTCTCTGTATGTATTTTACTAGAACATGTTAAGAAACTATCTCCAAAAATGTTAAAGTACATTACAATTACTACCGCTATTTATATCAGTATTGTAGGTATTAATTACTATTTCCAAAATAGTGAAAAATTATTTATTCCTATCATCTTCTTATTTATATTTTTAGGTTTGATTTTTTGGTTACATTTCATTGATTATAAACACGCTTATCGATGGGCAAATATTTTAGTATTGTTAAATGTTATTTTAAATGCTATTTATTTTGAAACACCTTATAATGGAGGTTTTGCTAATGAAATGTTACCAGCTGGTGCTTATGATAAATTGCAAAATCAACGTTATGCTGGTTTAGATTCAGATATTGATAATGATAATACTTTTAAAGTTTCTACTATTAGTAATAACTATTACTTAGGTGAAGACTTTAAAATGTATAACACTCTTAACGAAAAATTGCATGGACTTAGTTCATATTATTCCTTACAAAACAAATATATAGGTCAGTTTGCTTTAAATATGCAAAATGTCCAATATGAAACTAATGTGCCTCTGCAACAGTTTGATGACCGCTCAGTGATCTTAAACTTTTTAGGAGTTAAATATTTATTTACTCAGTTGAATCAAGAAAATGATACTAAAATTCCATATGGTTATCATCTCGATAAAACTACTCGTTTAATCTATGATGTAAACCAAAATTCTAGTAAAAACCAACAAACACGTAGATATGCTACTAAAAATAATTTTCCTTTGCTTTATTGGCAAGATACTGCTATCACTCCTAAAAATTACGATAAACTCAGTGTCTCTCAAAAGGAACGCTTATTAAGTAAGGCAGTCTTTACATCTAGTAATAATGCCAAAGGATTGAAAAAAGCTAAAATTTCCAATACTGATGTAGTTAACATTCCTTATGTATTGGTTTCTAGTCGAGGAAATGTTATTGATACTAATAACTTAGAAAAACTTGATGCTAATGAAACTTACAAACTTGTTTTACAATTAGATAAATTGAAGGAAAAGAATAACCTTCCTCAAAATGTAGAATTACATGTTGAAATAAATGATATCAAGTACACTCCATTTTCTTTCAAGAAACAAATTGCACTGGAAGAAAAAAATCAAACAGATGATCTAACTAATGGTCTTCTAGCTGCTAATGAAAAATTGACCTACTATAAATACTTTAGATATCATGTTTTGAAGGGATCACCTGATATGAGTTATGCTTTAAATATCAGCTCTAATCTTGGAACTGAAACAATTGCTCAACCTCGTCAAAGCAAAACTTCATTCTTTAAAATTGTAAACAGTGGAACCATGAATATGGGATATTTCAAGAATTTACCGGAGACTTTAAAACTTACTCCTTCAAAAATGGGAACTTATAGTTTTAAATTAAAGGTTTATGCTGAACCATTAAATACTAGTTACGATAAAGAAGTAGCTAAAATTCAAAAACATGCACTTCAAAACTTAAAATTCAATAAGCACGGTCTTGAAGGAAAAATAACTACTAATCGTACTGGAATATTAACTTCTTCAATTCCTTATTCTACCGGTTGGACTGCCATAGTAGATGGAAAAAAAGCTCCTGTTATTAGAACTAACCAAGCTTTTGTAGGATTAAAACTCCCTCAAGGCACACATAAAGTTAAATTAGTCTATAATATTCCAGGTTTGAAACTAGGGATGATTACCTCAATCGTTGGATTAATTCTTTTAGCAATTAGTTTGATATATACTAAATTTAAGAAAAAATAATATTAAAAGGAAGCAAAGATTTTTTTGATCTTTGCTTCCTTTTTTAGTTGCTAACTCTTTAATTTAATTCAAACTCGTGTCCATATCCATTAGCTTGTGCTTTTTTTACAATCTTATCTGCAATATAAACATCTAAAACAGCTGTTCCAACTGTTTTAAAAATAGTTATTTCATCATCACTAGTTCTACCTTTTATTTTTCCTGCCACTAATTGTCCTAACTCACCAGTAATCATATCTTTACTAATTTCACCTTTATTTAATGGTTGAATAAAATCACCAGCTTCTTGCCAAACTCCATCAAGGGTATCAAAAACAATGGTTTTAGCTCTTTTTATTGTTTCACATGGTATTTCACACATTTCTGGCGTATATGCTCCAATCCCATTAATATGTGCTCCTGGTTTAACCCATTCATCATTGAAAGTTGCACGTTTTGAAGTAGTAACTGTTGTAATAATATCGGCATTTTCAACACATTCTTTAGCAGTTTGACATGGATAAATATTTTTATTGAATTTATCTGCCATTAATTCAGCAAACTTTTTAGCCCTACTAAAATCTATATCAAAAATTCTAATTTCTTCTAAATCTCTAACTTCTATCATTGCTTCTAGTTGTGTTGCTGCTTGTCCACCAGTCCCTATCAAAGCTCCAACTTTAGCATCTTTTCTAGCTAATAACTCTGTGGCTGCACCTTGAACAGCACCCGTTCTTAACTGTGTCAAATAAGTACCTTCAATTACCGCACCTAATTCTCCAGTATCAGCATCTAAAGTTATTACTGTCGCTGGCACACTTGGTAAACCCTTAGAAATATTATCAGGATAAACAGAAACGATTTTTAATCCAGCAGCAGCTTGGTTTCCTCCAACATAAGCTGGCATATAAAGATTTTGTCCATTTTTTTCATCTATATCAATATTGGTTCTTAATGGCACCTTAGCTTTTCCTTCAGAATATATCTCTAAAGCTTCTTTATCTGCTTCAATCGCATCTCTCATTGTAAAACACTTTTTTATATCATCTTTTTTTAAAATTAACATTTATATTTCCTCCCTAAGCTTCTTCTTTTTGCTTTGATAACATAGTATAGGCACTATATAGCAAGACAATTACTACTAACCAATTTAAAAGATATGTATTTAGTTGCTTTACCAAGAATACAGCTACTAATACACCTAACACCCCAAAAGTTGCAGTGAATAGAGTTATTTTTCTACTATAGTCATCCAATTTAATAAATTGAACTGAACCAACCGGAACAGAGAATGTACATGCCCCCATCATAATAGGAAAAGCTGCAATTGGATTTAATCCTAGTAAATATACTGTCACCATTGTCAACGCATATGATCCAATCCCAATGTTATTCAACGCACCATATACAAAAAGTAAAAATCCTGCTAAAATCAGTTTCCAACCATATAATTCTGTTGCAGTCCCATTTGAAGGAATTAATTTTAACTGACCAGCAACGATCAAAAGTGAAGCGATAATTAAACCAATCCCTACAAAAACTTTAATGGTTTTTTCTGGCAATTTAACTACAAAACGTGGTCCTAAATATGCACCGATAACTTGGCAAATGATACAAACCAATAAAGTTTTGATACCAACTGATATTCCAGTAATATAGCTCAAAGCCATAACTGCTACAGGTATTACGCATTCTGTATTCAAAGTTCCTGGTAATTTTTTCATGCTTACCCATTTAGCTTTTTGATATAGAACAGTACCAATTGCAAAATCAGAAATTCCAAATGTTGATAAAAAGAATATAATAAATGATGACAATGCTAACCATTTGGAATCAGCTGGTTCTTCCTTAAATTCCTGCTTATGTTTCAATAAATCACGGATAAATACAGTTGCAAAGTATCCGTTTACAATTACAACCATTGTTAATAATATATACCTAACCATTTTCTTTCACTATCCTCTCAATAAATTTCCCTTACTCCTTCAAAATCCACACCATACTCTTTCTTTAGATCTTCCGGTAAATCTCTAAAAATCTTCAAAGTATACGCATCATGTTTTACATATTCTGAAGCTAAACTTATCATAGCTGTATTTTCTGTCCAAATTACATTTGTTGTATGATGATTAATAGTGCCGTACACTACTTGCTTGTTATCTACAACAACATTAATCCAACGAGAACCGAAATCTGATAACTTATCCTTTTCAAAACCATGGTAATACACATTTTTAAAATCAAAATTATCTTCACTATCTTTGAACAAAATAATAACTACTTTAGTAAGTCGTTTTTCTGCCAATTTTATTAAATTAACCAGCTCATCATCAATATCAGAAGTCCATATTTGAATATATATACTTTCTTTTGCGTTACTGATAACATATTTTATTTTTTCAATCATACTTGTGTAATCATTAACCTTCCAAAGGTGTCCAGCATCTCGTATAGGTTCTTTAATCTCTTTAAAACCTTGCTTCAGATTTTTTAAGTCATTCTTAAAAATATGCTCAAGTCTTGCTAAAAATTCATCTGTAGGAATTGCACGGTACATCTTATTTTCTGTTTGATTTACTAAAACCATATTCTTTTGTATTAAATTTTCTAAGACATTGTAAACTTTTGAACGAGCCACACCAGATAATTTGCTAACTTCATACCCTGTCATCTGTTCATGATTAATTAAGGTGAGATAAACTTTTATTTCTGATTCATTGAACCCATATTTTCTCATAATTGTTGATATATCAAGCATTTGATCTTCACCTCCTTATAGTAGTACCTTACAGTAACTACTATAATGCAATTGTTGATTAATTTCAAGTGTATTTTTTCACAAAAGCATTTTAATAGTACAGATTGATATCTTTTTCACAAATTGTAAAAAATAAAACTAGTCGTCAGAAAACAACTAGTCCTATTACTATTATTCAAACTCTATTGGCTTTTTATCTGTCACACCAAAATAATACGCAATTGCATCTAAAATTCGTTCCGATGCCTTTCCATCGCCATATGGATTCTTTGCTTGTGCCATTCTTCGATATTCAGCATCATTATCTAGCAACTCTTCCATTTCTTTCTTTACTTTTTCAGACTCTGTACCGACTAATTTTAAAGTACCTGCTTCTACACCCTCTGGACGTTCAGTTGTATCTCTCAATACTAATACCGGTTTACCTAATGAAGGTGCTTCTTCTTGAACACCACCAGAATCTGTCATAATAAAGTAACTTCTAGCTGCTAAATTATGAAAGTCAACAACATCAAGTGGTGAAATCAAGTGTATTCTTTCTGTATTTCCTAAAATTTCTTTTGCTGCTTCTTGAACTGCCGGACTTAAATGAACTGGATAAATAACTTCTACATCTTCTCTTGATTCAACTACTTCACGAATTACTTTAAACACACGTCTCATAGGTTCTCCCTGGTTTTCGCGACGATGCATTGTTAGTAAAATTAATTTATTATCAGGAGAAACCTTATCTAGAATATCATGGTGATACTCTTTATCTACTGTTTGTTTAAGTGCATCTATAGCTGTATTTCCTGTAATATAGATATTATCTTCTTTATGGTTTTCTTTAAGCAAATTAGCTTTACTTTGATTTGTAGGAGCAAAGTACAAGTCTGTCATCGCATCTGTCATTTGGCGATTCATTTCTTCAGGATATGGAGAATATTTTTCCCATGTTCTAAGTCCTGCTTCCACGTGTCCAATAGGTATTTGATTATAAAATGCTGCTACACTTGCAGAAAATGTAGTTGTTGTATCCCCATGAACTAATACAATATCCGGCTTAGCCTCTTTTAAGATTTTATCTAGATTGATTAGTACATTAGAAGTTATATCAGTCAAAGTTTGTCTGGCATGCATAATATTTAAATCATAGTCAGGCTTGATATGAAAAATATCTAAAACTTGGTCTAACATTTCGCGATGTTGTGCAGATACTGTTGTAATTGCTTCAAAACGCTGACTTTGTTTTTGTAATTCCAATACTAACGGTGCCATTTTTATTGCTTCTGGCCTTGTTCCAAAAACCGTCATTACTTTTATTTTTTTCATTAATATCCGTCCTTCTTCAAAATAAATCTTCATTAAAAGTATAACAAATCCAGTGCTTTTATTGTCAGTTTTTATGGTATTTATGATATATTAAATTTACAAATCTATTTTGAATGGAGGCTCATTATGACAATTCCAAATTTTAAAGAAAAACTACAAAAATATGCTGAATTAATTGTTAAAATTGGTGTAAATGTCCAACCAAACCAACCAGTTGTATTATACATTAACGTTGAACAACAAGAATTAGCTCACTTAATTGTTAAAGAAGCATATGCTGCTGGAGCAAGTGAAGTTATGGTTAAGTGGTCAGATACATTTACTTCTCGTCAATTTTTAGAATTTGCTAATCAAGAACGTCTTGAAAATATTCCTTACTATCTTGTAAAAGAAGCTGAATATATCGCTGATAATAAAGCTGCACGTATTTCTGTTATCTCTGAAGATCCTGATGCTTTTAACGGATTAGATCATAATCGTGTATCTACATTCCAAAAAGCTAATGGTAAAGCTTTAAATGTTGTACGAAAAGCCACTCAAAATAACGATTTAAGCTGGACTGTTGTTGGTGCAGCTGGTGTTAAATGGGCTGAAAAAGTTTTCCCTGATTTAAAGGGTGATGCAGCAGTTGACAAATTGTGGGAAGAAATTTTTAAAACTACACGCATCGATCAAGAAGACCCTATTGCTGCTTGGAAGAAACATGATGAAACTTTACGTACTAAAGCTGATTGGTTAAATAAAGAGCAATTTAAAGCTCTTCATTACACATCGCCAATTACTGATATTACTGTTGGACTTCCAAAGAATCATATTTGGGAAGGTGCTGGCAGTTATAACGCTGCTGGAATTGAGTTTATGGCAAATATGCCAACTGAAGAAGTCTTCACAGCACCTGATGCTCGTCAAATTGACGGTTATGTCGGTTCAACTAAACCTTTGAGCTATGCTGGTAATATTATTGAAAATATGCACTTTGAATTTGAAAATGGCAAAGTTACTAAAGTCACAGCTGATAAAGGACAAAATATCTTAGAAGAACTTATCAAAACTGACGATGGTGCTACTTCATTAGGAGAAGTTTCATTAGTTCCAGATCCATCGCCAATTTCACAATCCGGTATTACTTTCTTTAATACTTTATTTGATGAAAATGCAAGCAACCACATGGCTTTAGGTGCTGCTTATCCTTTCTCAATTCAAGGTGGTACTAAAATGTCAGACGAAGAATTAAAGGAACACGGCATCAATATTAGTCAAACTCATGTCGACTTCATGATGGGCTCAGCTGATATGGATATTGATGGTATCAAAGAAGATGGTACTATTATTCCTATTTTTAGAAACGGTGACTGGGCATAAAAATAATACTGCTAAAATGCGCTTGGGAAAAATTTTTCTCAAGCGCTATTTATATTGTTTAAACATATAACTTTGCTTTACATAATTTATCACCACTTACTAGCAATTTCTTATTTTCACACAGGACCAATTCTTTAATTTCTGCAATTTCTAATTTTGAAACCGATTATTTTGTATAAATTAAAAAATTGGTCCTATATCCAAATCTTGATAAATTGCTTTTTCTACTTTTTTATCTTGCATAAATATTTATCTTAAGCTATTCTTTTATTCGTATAATCTTATTACTTTATAAAGAGGTGGAAACTTTAATGGATGACTTAAGCAGTAAAAATTATATTTCCTGGCCTATTCTAACTCTAATGGCCTTTGTTACTGTTATCGGTTTTGATGATATTATGTATAATTTTCAAAACCAAGGAATGACTGTTATTACTTCCTGGGTTTTGATGCTATTTTTATATGTTATTCCTTATTCTTTAATCGTTGGACAACTTGGTGGTATTTTTAATAAAGAAGGTGGTGGTCTTAGTTCATGGATTCGTGGAACTAACGGAGAATTTCTCGGTTACTTCACTGCTTGGACTTATTGGGCTGCTTCCGTACCTTACGTAGTTGATTCTGCAAATTCTGTTGTAGTTGGTTTTGGCTGGGCATTTACTGGATCAAATAAATTTCAAGATACAATGTCTAATGCCGAATTTACATTTTGGACTTTTTTAATTTTCATCGTATTTATTTTTATTCAACGTCACTTGAAAAATTCAATGGAACTCCTTTCAACAATCGGTGGCGGTATGATGTTCATTATGACAATTTTGTTTGTTGTTTTAGCTTTTTTTGGTTTAGCTAAGAATGGCGGTCATATGGCAACTCAACCTATGACTTGGAAAACAATCATCCCTAAATTTGATCTAAAATACTGGTCAACTGTTGGTATGTTAATCTATGCAGTTAATGGTTGTGAACTCATTGCTCCTTATGTTACTAAGATGAAAAAACCTAAACGTGATTTTCCTAAGGCAATGATCGCTTTATCAATCATGACAGCTTTCTTAACTATTTTTGGTTCATTTGCATTAGGTATCTATTTTAATGCTTATCACTTACCAAATGATTTAAAGATGAACGGTTCTTACTATGCTTTTCAAGCTTTAGGACAACAACTTGGTGTAGGTAAATTATTCATGTACATCTACGCTTGGACTTCTGTTCTTTATATGTGTGCTTTACTAGCGGTTCTATTGGATGCTATGACACGTATGTTAATCTCAGACACTGGTGATAAATTCATGCCTAAATTCTTACGTAAAACTAATAGCGATGGCCTACCTATTAATGGCTATATCTTAACTAGCTCATTATCAGCTTTCATCATGCTATTAGGGGTATTCTTACCAGAAATGAATGATGTATTTAATTGGCTTTTGAATTTAAACGGTATTATTTCTCCTGGCGTTACCTGCTGGATTTTCTATGCCTTCATGCGTGTTCGTAAAAATTCAGCTAAATATCCATCAGAATATGTTTACATAAAAAATGACAAACTGGCTTATATTGTTGGTTTCTTGTTACTTGCTGTAACTGCTATTGCTACTATTTTGGGAATTACACCTCAAGATGTTAAGCAATTCAGTCATACATGGTGGTATGAATTAATTATTAATATTGTTGCAATCGTAGTTTTAATTGGTTTAGGTGCTATCTTACCTTCTATTCGCCGACGCGAAGAAAAATATGGCATCGCCTTTAATAAAGGTCAGTGGATTGCTATTTTAGGCATCGTCATTGTATCTATTATTTTTAATCTCTGGCTTGGTGGTACTCATCTAGCTTTGCGCGGATTATATATTGCAATTGAATCAATTATTGCCTTAATTGTAATTACTATGATAGGTCGTAAGAATCCAAATATTTAAAAGAAATGAGGATTAGAGTTCTTTCTCTGATCCTCATTTTTATACGCAAAAAAAAAGATATTAACCAAAATCAGTTAATATCTTCTTCTCTCAATCACATCTTATTCTCTTATTTACTTATTCACTTTATTCCACACTTGATTAAACAATTCATAACTAAAATCTTGTGTACTTGGTACAACTTCATCAGCTTGGCTTAATTCATCCTTATCACCAACTGCAACTGCAACCATTCCTGCAGACTTGATAGCAGCTACTCCAGCCACTGCATCTTCTACGCCTACACAATCTTTAGGATCTAAATTAATTGCTTCAGCACCTGCAATAAAGATATCTGGAGCTGGCTTGCCTTTAGCTACCTTAGCTGGATCAGCAATTGCATCAAACTCATCAATGATTCCTAGCTTTTCTAAAATATGTGGAGCATTCTTAGAGGCAGAAGCTATTGCTAGTTTCATGCCATGTTCTTTCAACTCATCAAGTAATCTTTTTACTCCTGGTAAGATATCACTTTCAGTTAATTGACTATCAATTGCTGCTACATAGTAAGTATTTTTTTCATTTGCCATTTCAGCTACTTGATCACTTGTATACTTATCGCTCAAATTACCAAATTCCAAAATTCTTTCTAAAGATTCAATTCTACTAATTCCCTTCAACTTACTTTCAAATTCAGCTGGTAGAATTAAATCAAATTTTTCTTTTGCAAGTTGACTCCAAGCTTCAAAGTGAAATTTAGCTGTATCAGTAATTACACCATCTAAATCAAATACTACACCCTTCAAACTATTCACCTACTTTTCTGTTGTTAATGTCAAAGATTCACCATTTAACTTAATTGTTAAATCATCGCCTTTTAGCAATTTAATAGATGAACCTTCTTTATTTACAGTAACTTCAAGTAATCTGCCACGGAAGTTAATACGGAAGTTATAACCTTCCCAATCTTTTGGTACAAATGGTGAGAATTGAAGTTCATCATCAATTACTCTCATACCAGCAAATCCTTGAACAATAGCTAACCAAGAACCAGTCATTGATGTGATATGCAATCCATCATTAGTATCATTGTTGTAGTTATCTAAATCAAGACGTGCAGTTCTAGAATACATTTCTACAGCTTTATCTTCTTTGTGCAAATCAGCAGCAATAATTGCGTGTACAGAAGGAGATAAACTAGATTCATGTACTGTTAATGGTTCGTAGAATTCAAAGTTGCGTTTCTTAACATCTTCTGGGAATTTATCGATAAAGTACCAAATTCCTTGCATTACATCACCTTGCTTGATATATGGTGATCTTAAAATCTTATCCCATGACCAATTTTGGTTTAATGGTAATTGATCAGCAGGAATATCAGCTACTGGTGTTAAATCTTTATCTAAGAATGTATCATGTTGTACAAAGATTCCTAATTCCTTGTCTTCTGGTAGATACATATTATCTGCAATTTCATGCCACTTGTTACGTTCTTCTTCAGTAAGTCCTAATTCAGCTAATTTTTCATCAGAAACCTTATCTGCAATTTCATTAGTGTAATTCAAGCACCATTTAGCAAGCATGTTTGTATACCAGTTATTATTTACATTGTTTTCATATTCATTAGGACCTGTTACACCATGAATCATGTATAATCCCTTACGTTGTGAGTAATGCACTCTATCTGCCCAGAAACGTGCAATACCTGTCAAAACATCAAATCCATCATGTGTCACATATTCTTCATCGCCAGTATAACGTGTATAGTTGTAAATAGCATATGCAATTGTACCATTACGATGAATTTCTTCAAAAGTAATTTCCCATTCATTATGGCATTCAATACCATTAAACGTTACCATTGGATATAAAGCACCTTTTAGACCTTGTTCTTGTGCGTTATGGTATGCACCTGGCAATTGATTATGACGGTATTCAAGAAGATTATGAGTAACTTCTTTATCAGCCAATGCTAAGTAAAGTGGAACAGCAAATGCTTCTGTATCCCAGTAAGTTGCACCACCATACTTTTCACCAGTAAAGCCTTTTGGTCCAATGTTTAGTCGAGCATCATCGCCATAGTATGTTGAGAATAATTGGAATAAGTTGAAACGAATACCTTGTTGTGCCTCGTCACTGCCTTCAATCTTAACATCAGCCTTTTCCCATCTCTTATCCCATGCTTCTTCATGAGCAGTTAATAGTTCACTAAATGTCTTTTCTGCTTGTGAATCTAATAATTTACTTGTTGCTTCATCTAAATCTTTCTCATCTGCATAGTCACGAGATGTTGTAACAATTACACGTTTTTCAAATGTTACTTGTTCATTGGCTGCTAATTCTTTAGCAAAAGTATTAACAACTTGCTTGTCTTCTTCTTTACCTAAGCCTTTAGCTTCCATGTCAGTAACATGATGCATTGCCATCTCAGTAGTAAATTGAGGTGTACCAAAATTGTTTGGAATTGTTTGTGCAACTAATCTTCCATCTTTAGCAGATACTTGTTTACTCAAAACATTCCAGAATTGTTCATCATAATTCGCATCTTCATTGTATACATCTGCATCAATTACAGAATCAACTTCTAAAGTTACAGGTTCTGAGCCCAGATTTTCAAAAGTTAATTTATTAGCATATAGTTCTTTAAATGCAATACTTACAAAACGAGTAGATGTTACCTTTACCTTAGCTCCATCTTTATCAACTACATAGCTACGAGTTAAAATACCTTTCTTCATATCAAGACTAACTTCATAATCAGAATAACTATCTTTAGCTAAGTCAATGGATTCACCATTTACTTTAATATCAACAGATACAAAGTCCACAGCGTTTATAACTTTACCAAAATAATGTGGGTAACCATTTTTCCACCAACCAACAACTGTCTTATCAGGGAACCAAACTCCACCTAAATAGATACCTTTATGTGTATCGCCAGAATATTTTTCTTCAAACATCCCACGCATACCCATATATTCGTTACCAATACTTGTCATACTTTCTTGTAATCGTTTATCTTCAGGCTTTAGTTCATGAGAAATAACTTTCCATGGATCAACTTCAAATATTCTCTTCATAATTAGACTTCCTTTCAAACTATACTTACTTTATATTTTATTTCGTAATTTTTTTCCTGACCATCATACAACCTTATATCACCAAAATCTGGATGATGCAACGAATCAGAAACTGTTTGAGCTTCAGTTGCCACTGCATTGTAAATACCCTTGTCATGATTAGCTACATCTATAGGATCAGCTGTAAAAACAATCAGTCCATTTCTATTACTAAAAATATCTATATTAATATTATCTTCCATATTGGCAAGTCTAGCAACCATTTTATCGTCACTAGCATCAACTTTATAGATATCGTCTAAACCTGCAATTTCATCAGATCTTAGTTCTTCTATTACATTTGATAAATATTTTTCTTTTTGTAAATTATACTTCTCATTCGTATCAAAATTACCAGTTGGAATATTTTCCACATCTGTTTCTACATGTTGACCAGTAGGAATTATCAACTTGGAATTCTTCAACCCTTGTGGTAATCTCCAATAGACATGCACCGTTGGATCAAAAACTGTACTTCCAATTGCTTTAGCCTTATATCCCACACTCAAGCAATTATCATCATCCAAACTATAACTTATTTCCAAGTCTATATCTCCTGGATAACCATCTACTTCATGTTTTAATCTCGTAAATAAGATTAAAGTGTTTCCTGTAATTTTGGCATTCAAGATTTGGGTGCTTAAACCATGTGAGCCTCCATGCAATGCATTAGGACCTTCATTAGCTTCTACTGTATATTGCATATTATCAAGTTCAAAACTTGCACCTTTTATTCTTCCAGCAACTCTTCCTATTTGCTTACAAATTTGAAAGTTATTTTCTACATACTCATTAGGTGTGTCAAAATTAACAACCAAATTTTTCCGCTTAGAATTTACTACTATTGAGAATTCTTGAATTATTCCTGCCAAATTTAAAATTCCAACTCGTGTTTGTTGCTTATTTTTTAGAATATATTTTGAAATTTCTTTATTTCCAATATATCCAAAATGTTCTTCTTCTATCATAAATTATGCCTCATATGTTTCTTTAATTAGTAATACTGAAAATGCACCTAATGCTAAAACAATTCCGGCTGCTAAGAACATATTTGCTTGATGTCCGCCTAGTAGAGGGAACAAACCAAAACTTAGTAAAGATGCAACGATTTGTGGTAAACAAATTGAACCATTAAATAAACCTAAGTATGTTCCCATGTGATTTCCCGATAATGCATTTGTAACAATTGTCAATGGATATGTATTAATACCTGCCCATGCAATACCTACAAGAATATAAGAAACAATCAAAACATATTGATTAGAAACAAAGAAAATTGATAAGAATCCTAATGCACCTAATAATAAACTTGAGAAGTAACCTGCTTTGTGATATTTATTAGGAACTTTAGCTAATACATATGACCATACAACAGCTGCGATAGATTGAACCGCCGCCAAAACTCCGTACCAGTTACCAGCTGCTTGATATCCTTGAGATGTTGCGTTTGTTGTATGCCATACATTTTCAGCAATTGCACCAGCTGAATATGTCCATAAGTATTGGAATGCAAACCAGCAGAAGAATTGAACTAAAGTAACTGTCCAGAATGCTTTAGGTGCTGTCTTCAACAATTGAATCCAGCTAACTTTTTCTTCATTTGCTTCTGTAGAAATACCATGATACATAGCATATGTTTCAGGATCATACTCTTTCACTTTAAAAATTGTAAATAAACTTGTAATAACAAGTAATGCAGCACCTACATAAAATGCTACCACAACAGTTTGAGGAACAACCCCTTTAGCTGCTGTATTCTTTAATCCCATATATGCAAATAAGAAAGGAAGTACGGCAGCAATTACAGCACCTGTATTAGATAAGAAACTTTGAATACCATATGCATAGCTCTTTTGATCATCATTTACCATATCACCAACCATCATTTTAAATGGTTGCATAGCCATGTTAGATGAAACGTCTAAGAACGCAACAGTTATAGCACCAAATAGCAAAGCTGCTAATGAACCATATCCAAAACCAAAACTACCAGAATTAGGCAATAAAATCATTACAATAACGGCAATTAATGTACCTAATAGTAAATATGGCAATCTACGACCACCTAATTTTGGTGCCCATGTACGGTCTGAATAATACCCTACAACCGGTTGCACTAATAAGCCAGCTAACGGTGGTAAAATGAAGAACCAACCAAGACTATTAGGATCCGCACCTACTGTTTGGAAAATTCGAGACATTTGCGAACTTTGTAATGTAAATGCTGTTTGAACTCCTAAGAATCCAAAGTTTATCATCCAAATTAAACTTTTACTAACATCAGGCAACCCTTTTGTTGCTTGTGAACTTTGCGCCTTTTCGCTCATATAAGATCACACTCCTAGATAAATGTAATAAAATTATCAAAAATGAAATCGCATTCTTCCATTTCGACAATGAATATAATAGCAGATAACGTTTTCTTTTGCAACCGTTTGCGATAAAAAATTTTAAAAAAATCACAATTTTTTTCGTGACTTTTTTAATGCTCTATAATTTTATGTGGAACAATTATGTGTTTAGTCCCCACATCTAAGGTTTTCTGTCCATTATTAATTGCTAAGACAGCTGCTTCTGATCCTAAAAATCTTGGAAAAATTTCTACTGCAGTTATCATAGGTTTAGCAATTTGAGTATAGATAGAATTATTAAATGTTACAATTTCATACTTTTCTAAATCTATCCCAGATTCTATCAATATTTGTTGAACAGTTAATCCTGTTATATCATCACATGCAACAATCCCATTTACTTGTGGATTTGCTTTGATAAAAGTTAGTAACTTTTCCTTATTTTCTTCCCAATTATCACTTGAAAAGTTTAATTTATATGAATTAAATAATTTTTCTTTAACCGCTAGCCTATATCCTACATATCTATCATCTTGTACCATTTCGTCTAGATTAGTATATACATAGCATATATTTTGATGTCCCTTATTGATTAGATAATTAGTCGCATCGCTACTAGCTTGAATATTATCGTTATCCACATATGATGTACTTTCAATATTGTCATATGGTTTACCCACAATCACATAAAACACATCTTTTTGTTTCTTAACATATTCTAGAATCACATCATTTTCTTTCGAATAAAGAAAAATAAAGTTCTTAACATTACCCCTATTTATTAAATTATCGATATTTTGGATTAATTCTTCTTCTTTTTGACCTGTCGCTAATGAAACTATATAATCATGTGCATTACAAATAGTCGAAATTCCTTGAAGTATTTGAATAAAAAATGGATTATTACCAACGGATTCTTCTCTTATTGGTAAAATAACACCAATTGTTTTTGAAAACCTATTGGCCAAACTTTGTGCAGCGTAATTAGGAGAAAAATTCAACTCCTCCATTGCTTTTCTTACTTTTTCCTTCGTCTTATCACTAATTAAATTACTGTCATGCATCGCTCTTGAAGCTGTTGATGGAGAAACACCAGCTAATTTTGCGACATCTCTAATTGTAGTCATACAATCCCTCGTATTTCTCTTAAATTTATTCTCATATCTACTATACAATATTTAACATTATGTTTTCTACTATAAATTGTATTAAAGACATATATAAAAAAGATAGGTAACATTTAACTGTCAACCTATCTTTTTTATATTATTCTTTTGTACTACGTTTTACATCTTTAGGATTCAAAATCATTCTTTGTTCCATTGCTGGTATTCTTCGTTTCTTCAACAGCAATGGTACCTTTTCAACCTTAACCTCACTAAATTCAAGTCCAAACCATTGAATTGGGTTAGTACTATGGTTTTGAATAAAGATTCTGGCAGAAATAAGTAAATGTTGCCATCCTCTTACTTTTGTATTTGGAGATAGTAGTTCTTGAATGATAATAAAGCGGAAATCCCCTATCTTTCTTCCAGGCATAGTTGTATACTTTTGAGGTTGTTCATCGATAATATCATTTTCGATTAAGTCTTCAACTACTTGTCTCAAATAAAGGTTTACGCGATGATCCATTTTAAATCCTAAATAAAGTTGTAGATTAACAATGTTTCTTGTTCCCATCATATCAACTGTATAATAATTTGTATATGGATCACTAGTAGTATTAACTGTTACAAACCAATATACTTTGGCTTTCTTAGGAGACTTATCTAAAATTGAATACAGAGTCTCTCTTTTAACTTTATAAGTTCTTTTATCTACTTTAGTCAACATTACTAAATTACTGATATAAAGTGGAATTCTATCATCATTTGATAGTTCTTGCAATACATCTTTATAATCACTTAACGATACCCATTCTTCTTCATCACTTAGATAATCACGTAACTTATTACCAAAATACCAAATTACCATAATTAATAGTATCAGAAGCGTGATTAATAGAGTTACGTAACCACCATGTGTAAACTTAGTTAAACTAGAGATTAAGAATATCAATTCAACTGACAAGAAAACAGCTAAGAAAATCCCATTAAACACTACATTTACTTTATCCTTAAGATATTGTGATAACAAAATAGTTGTCATAAGCATTGTAATTGTAATTGCTAAACCATAAGCTGCTTCCATTCTTTCAGAAGTTCTAAAATATGCCAAAACTAACAAAGTACAAATACATAATGACCAATTTATCGTACGGATATAAATTTGGCCTCTAGATAAAGAAGGATGTTCTACTTTCATTTTAGGTAGTAATTTCAATCCGACTGCTTCTTCAACTAATGTGAATGATCCAGTAATTAAAGCTTGAGAGGCTATAATTGCAGCAATCGTTGAAATTAGTACGCCAAATAAATAGACACTGGAAGGTAGCATCTCATAAAACGGATTAAAAATATCACCAGTAGTTTTAAAATTACCAAGATTTTTAATCAAATATGCTCCCTGTCCAAAATAATTTAATACTAATGCCCCACAAACAAATGGCCAAGTTAAATATATACTTCTCTTACCAACATGACCCATGTCAGAATATAAAGCTTCTGCCCCGGTTGTTGCCAGGAAGACACTTCCTAAAATAAATATTCCTACTTTATTAGCAGGAGAAAACAACAACATTAATCCATAATGAGGCGACAAAGCCCTCAATACCAGTGGCTCATGAATTAAGTTAACAATTCCAAAAATTGCTAGAAATGAGAACCATAACAACATCAATGGTCCAAAAGCTTTACCAATAAAACTTGTACCAAATCGTTGAATCAAAAATAGTACTAATAGAATTACAAATGTTACTAGATTAACTTCTAACTGTGTATTTATCCACGGCTGAGAGCCAATTGAAATACCTTTTAAACCTTCAATAGCACTCGTTACAGTAACAGCAGGTGTTAAAGTTCCATCTGCTAATAAAGCCGCACCACCTAGTAACGCCGGTAATATCAGCCACTTTTTCTTATTACGTACCAATGCATATAAGGCAAAAATTCCACCTTCACCGTGATTATCTGCCCTCAACGCTATTAAAACATACTTTATTGTTGTCATTAACATTAAAGTCCAAAAAACCAGTGATAAACATCCAATTATGTAATCTTCGGTTAGCCCATTTAATCCTCCAGCATCCATAATTAGAGCTTTCATTACATACAAAGGCGATGTCCCAATATCACCATAAACTATCCCTAGAGTTATTAAAGCTCCCCAAAAGATTTTTCTTTTTACTTTCATTTCAATCTCCAATCGTTTTTAAATACTTAAAAAGCCGGGAAAACCTACTGGCTCCCCCGACTATTTAAATTGCTATCTCGGTATATAACTTCGATAAAATGCACTCAATCGGATTTGAACCGATGACCTACCGCTTAGGAGGCGGTTGCTCTATCCAGCTGAGCTACGAGTGCATTGTTAATTATTGACAACACCATATAGTATAATAAATTAAACTTGGTTTAGTCAATAATCATTAAATTAAAAATATTTATATTACTAATATCCAGTTTCTAGATGTTTTAAAACCTTTTTAAAGTTATGTTTCTTTAACCAGCCCAAAGATATATTAGTTATTTTATTAGCTACAGCTTTCAAAAAATTAGATGTAACTTCTATTTGCTCAAATGTAACTTCTACTTTATCTTGAGCTAAACTCTTAAATTTATAGGTTTCTGTAACATGACTATCAGCTGTATCAGTAATATACTGAAACTTTGAGTAAGGGAGGACACTAGTAATTGTAATTTGAGCTTCATTATACATATCAATCTTAGTCAAATAAGAATACCCCTGTAATTCATTCAAAGAAAGTTCCTGACCAGTTGTTTGAAAAATATCATACAACGTTTTATCAGCAATTCTTTCAAATAAATATTTAGCTGAAACATGTAAAGTCGTTACTGCTTTCATCCGCTCACCTCTAACTCTTACTTCGTCCTACTCTACTTATCTTTTTTACGTCCATGACGCTTGCCCTTATTTTTCAAATTACGCTTACGCTTTTTCTTCTTCTTTTCTGTAGCCTTTTCTTCTTTACGAGTAGGCTTCTTATCTTTAATTTTTTTCTTTGTTGCTTTTTTATTAGGTCTTTCATCTTCTACTGCAATCAATGCTTTTTCAGATTCTGGAATTAATTTTCCAGCATATAATATACCTTTTTCTATCACAAAATCTGTTCCAGACATTAATTGTTTGAATAAACGCAAATCATGTTCATTACCCAAGTTAACAACAATACCATCTGCACCCATACGACCAGTTCTTCCTGCGCGATGAATGTAAGTATTAGTATCCTTAGGTAAATCATAATTAACAACTGCTGGTAAATCAGGTAAATCTAATCCTCTAGCAGCTACATCAGTTGTCAAAACAAATCTTATTTCTCTTTTACGTAACTGTCTTAATGATTTTTGTCTATCTACTTGTCTTTGTTCACTAGACAAAATAGCTACTGGTACCTTCATATGAAGTAACTTTTCTGCTACATCACGTAAAGTAGCTGTTTGTTTAAAGAAAACTAAAGCATAAAAATCATCAACATGTCCTAATCTTCTTAACATTTCAGTTCGTTTACGTGTTGGGGTTTCTATCATATAGTTTGTTACTTCACCACGTGTATTATCTTCTTTTCGAACATCTATTCTTTCTACATAAACACCAAACCAACGATGCAATTCAGAAAAAATAGGTGCTTCAGTAGCAGAGAAAAAGCTAATTTGTGCTTCAGATGGACAGTGACCAACGATTTCGCGTACATCATTTAAGCTATCTTCATCACCTAACATCTCATCTGCTTCATCAATAACAATAGATTCAATTTTATGAAGCTTCAGTTTCTTTAGATTTATTAAATTTAACAATCTACCTGGAGTTCCAATAACTACTTCTGGATGCTTCTTTAGTTTTTCAATTTGTCGTTTTACATTAGCACCACCTAACAAACCAATAACACTCAAGTCTAATAATTTAGCCCATGGTCTTATCGTATTTGTTAACTGTGCAGCCAATTCTTGAGAAGGAGCCATGATTAATAATTGACTTCCATCTTTGGGTAATATTTTTTCTAGCAATGGTAATGAATACGCTAAAGTCTTACCGGAACCAGTTGGAGCTAAACCTACTACATTCTTTCCTTCAGCTAATTTTGGATACACATATTTTTGAATTAACGTAGGTTCAGTAAATCCTTCTTGACGGAATTGTTCTTCAAATTTTGGATTCATTATTAAAATTAATCCTTTCTACTCTTCTTCATAATCATTTGGAAATTCTATTTTCGCATAGTAACGTAATTTATACATTACTTTATTAACTTCAACTGACATAGCTAACCATTCATCCGCAATATCTCTAGCTTCAAGACTATCTGGATTTTCTAATACATCAGCAAAATCTATAACTTCTGCTAACATTGGATTATTATCTGCTAACTCTGAAATAATTGTCTTTTCACCTTCGCCATTGACAATGTAAACTTCATTTAAATCTGCAGCATTATCCATAACAATTGTTTCTTTCTTACCATAGATTTCACCAGGTAAATATGAGTTTGCAGTTTTACCAAATTGCAAAGTTACTTCGAATTGTGGGTAATTAAAAATTGCAATACCTTTTCCATCAATTCCATTATTTAGCTTTGTAGCATAGTAATTTACACTATCTGGTACTCCAAACCATGCTAGTGCATCATACACCATATAAACCCCTAAATCTTGTAAAGCACCACCAGCAAAATCTGGTGAAAATACATTAGGATTCTTACCTTCCAAGAAGGCATCATATCTTGATGAATACTTCATGTAAGTCAAAGTTGCACCTTGAATTTCTTCCATTCCTTGTACAGCCTGTTGAACAGCTTTGAAGTTTTCTTCATGATAATGTCTAGCTGCTTCAAATAAAAATTGTTGTGGATGTCTTCTTAATACTTTTATTAATTGTGACATTTCTTGTGGATTAGATGTAATTGGTTTTTCTACAATTGCATGTTTTCCAGCCATTATTGCAGCTTTAGCTTGTTCAAAATGAAGACTATTTGGAGAAGCAATATATACTACATCAAAACTATCACTTTGGAAAAAATCGGATAATCGATCAAAATATACAATATCCTCAGAATACTTGCTTCCAAATTCTTTAGCTCTCTTCATCCTTCTTGAATAAACAGCTGATAATTGCCATCTTTTTGTTGCATGAGTAGCTTCAACAAATTGGTCAGCAATCCATCCTGTTCCAATAATTCCTAGTCTGAGCATAATAATTCCTCCATATATAATTTATTACATTTATCATACCAAAAATTACTGTTATATTACAACGTAAACGTTTTATTGTAAACGTTTTATTGTTTCTGATTTGTAACAAAAATAATGAATTATTTCATTTTAGTTATTATTTATTTTTTCTATTCCACAACCAAAAAAATAGTATATAATAGTCGGTAATAAGAGGTATTTAGTGTGTTTTTAAGTTTGGAGGAGTTGATAGTGGTGATGGAACGTAGGCACTTCGTTAGGTCTAAGTGGTTCTTAAAAGATGGCATAAAAAATTTTTTTCACGCTAAGAAGAAACATAGAAAAAACAAAATTACTATTCCTGCATTTTATTTTGGAGTTTGGATGTTTACTGATGAAATTAGTAAACGAAGTCATCGCTTAGAAGTTGCGGATAATTTGGAAATCTTTATCGATGGCAAGCGTCTTCCCGGTAAGATCGTTAGTCTAGATAATCGCGAATTATTGTTCCTAGATAATTATGGATATCATCTCCGTATAGATGCTGTTAATCAGCTTCCAATTAGTGTTTATGATGAAGCAGATGATCGTGTCTATCCTTTAGAAAAATTAAATTAGCAATTATTTCACCAGTCTTAGTTTTAAAAGACTGTTTTTTTACAAAAAATGTACCAATCTTCATGGTTAGTTCTTAACTAACTTTTGAAAATTGGTACATTTTTATTTATATAACTTTATATTCCCACGAGTCCAAAGTTAACTCATGTTGGAATTTTTGTTGAATATTTTGTGGTAGACAAAGGTATTCACAGTTCTCTGGTGAAATAATTTGTTTATATTGAGTTAAATTCAACCAATTATACACAGAATTTCCTTTATCATCATATCTAACTATTGCTAAAGCAGGACAGTGTGATCCTCTTGCAATTACAAAGCCTAGACGACCTTCTTGTAATAAAGTATTTTTCTTTCTTTTATCAACAAGTTGTTTTACTTCTTGAATAATTCTACTATTTTTTTCCTGTCCCCATGGGAAGAATCTACGGTTATCCGGATCAGCATCACCTTCAACACCTACTTCATCTCCGTAATAAATACATGGGACACCAGGTAAATTAAATAGTATTCTGAAGGCTTGAATTACTTTATTATCATCATTATGCAAAACTGTCTTAATTCTTTGGGTATCATGTGTTCCAATATTATTCAAAGTATTAAGCCAAAAATCTCTTGGATAGTTTTCTTGTAACTGTAAATACTCATTACAATACTTCTTAATATCTTGTGAACCCTTTACAGATTCTAATAAATCCATTATAAAGATTCTCGTTGGATAACCCATAACACCTGTTAAATTATCTCCAACTGTATATTGACGGCGTTTATCATATGCTACCTTATTTGAAGCGTCTTCCCAAACTTCACCTATCATTACTTGCTTATGATGTGAGTCCAAGTTTTTTCTAATTCCTCTAAGAAAATTCATTGGTAACTCGTCAGCAACATCTAAACGCCAACCATCAACGCCAAAATTATTCCACTTAGACAGTACACTTCTATTACTATCACCATAAATAAACTTTTGATATTCAGGATTATCTTTATCTATCACTGGTAAATCTTTAATACCCCACCAAGATTTATAATCATCAGGATAATGGATAAAATCAAACCACGAATAATAAGGACTTTCTTTACTTTGAGCAGCTCCAACATTTTTTCCATGCGAACCACTAGCATTAAAGTATATACTTTCTTTACCCACATGGTTGAAAACTCCATCTAAAATCAAGTGCATATTTCTTTTATGCATCTCACTGATTAATTCCCTCAAATCATCTTCGTTTCCTATCATTGGATCAATCTTTAAGAAATCCGCAGTATCATAATGATGATTGCTTCGAGATAAGAAGATTGGGTTCAGATAAATTGTAGTTACTCCCAATTCTTCTAGATATGATAATTTCTTTAAAATTCCTTTTAAATTACCACCATAAAAATCCCAACGTACAATCTCATTATTTTTATCACGAATATAATAAGGTTTATCAGCAGTAGTACCATAAATAAAGCTATTTGGCTTTCTTCCTTGAACTTCACCATTAGGTAATCCATTGGCAAATCTATCAGGAAAAATTTGATAAACTACTCCTTGTCGATACCATTTAGGACTTGGAACTTCTTTATCATAACAAGTTAACTGAAATCTTAATAAGTCTGATTGACTACTTACTTGTTGCGCAATTCCACCTTGGCGTTTCTCTAAGTATGATCTACCATAGCTAGTTTCAATTTCAAAATGATAGAAATATAATCCAGCTGTTCCAATTTGGAGCTTTACTTGATATAACCCATCATGATTTAAATTTTCTAAAGCATAAGGTACATCCTCTTCTCCATCCTTGGTAAGAATTAAATTAGCATAATGAATTTCTTCATTCTCATCTGGAAAAATTTGTATCCGCCATACAACTTCGTGGCCTACTTTTACAGCTCCAAAAGGTTCTTTATATAAAGAATCCCAGGCATTATAAAGAATATGTGCCATGTTTTTCATCCTTTAATGGACTAATATTCCAAATATCTTCAGCATAACGCTTAATGGTATCATCAGAAGAGAACATACCACCATAAGCAATATTAACCAAACTCATTTGGTTCCAATGACGCTTATTACCGTAAGTTCTATCAACCATTTCTTGTATATTTACATAACTTTCAAAATCTCTTAATACAAAATATTCATCATTGTATTTTGTAAGTGAATCAAAAATTTCTTGACCTTCAGCTTGGCAATTTGGAATTGTTCCATCTACAAAAGCATTCAATACACGACGAATTTCTTCATGATTATTGTAATAATCATATGAATGGTAATTACCATTATTGTAGTAATCGTATACTTCATCCTTAGTCAAACCAAAGATAAAAATATTATCTTCTCCAACATAATCTTTAATTTCAATATTAGCACCATCAAGTGTAGCTACAGTCAAAGCACCATTAAGCATTAACTTCATGTTACTTGTTCCAGAAGCTTCTTTAGATGCAAGAGAAATTTGTTCACTAATATTAGCAGCTGGAATAATCTTTTCTGCTAAAGATACACGATAATCTTCCAAGAATACTACCTTTAACTTATCGCCAATTTCAGGGTCATTATTTACCATGTTTGCAACTTCATTAATGCACTTAATGATAGCTTTTGCATAGTAATAACTAGGTGCTGCTTTAGCACCAAAAATAAATACTCTTGGTTGGAAATCAGAGGCTACCTTGCCTTGCTTAATGTCTAGATACAACTTAACAATATGCATCAATTTCAATAATTGACGTTTGTATGCATGTAATCGTTTAATTTGAACATCAAAGATAGCATCTGTAGAAACTTTAATTCCTGTTTCTTTTTCGATAAACTTAGCTAATCTTTCTTTGTTCTTCAACTTAGCATTAGCAATCTGGTTTAAAACTTTATTATCATTTTGATACTTTAATAACTTTTGTAGCTTAGTTGGATCTTGACGCCATTCTGTACCAATTGCCTTGTCTAAAACTTTAGATAATTCTGGGTTAGCAATTTGTAACCAACGACGGTCTGTAATTCCGTTTGTCTTATTGTTAAATCTTTCAGGATACATTACATAGAAATCATGCAACACATCATCTTTAAGTAATTCTGTATGCAACTTAGCTACACCATTAGTACTATGAGAACCAATGATAGATAAGTTAGCCATTCTCACTTGATTATCTTTAATAATACGTGTACGTTCGATCATATCACGTGCATATTTACCTTGTTTTTCTTCAACAAAACGACGATCAATTTCTTGAATGATTTGTAGAATACGAGGTTGAACTTGTTGCATGATATGAACAGGCCATTTTTCAAGGGCTTCTGCCATGATTGTATGGTTTGTATAACTCATTACAGCAACAGTTTGTTTCCAAGCATCGTCCCAACTCATATGTTCTTCATCTACTAAGATACGCATTAATTCAGCCACACTCATAGCTGGATGAGTATCATTAATATGAATTCCAATATATTCGCCAATCTTATTCATTGATTTATTGTACTTCTTAAAGTGGCGAACAATACTTTGAATACCAGCTGATACGAAGAAATATTCTTGTTTCAATCGAAGAATTCGTCCAGATTCTTTAGAATCATCTGGATATAAAACAGATACTAAATCTTCAACTTCACGTCTTTGTTCAATAGTTCTGTACTTAGTTTCTTCTGAAGATGGAATTTCAGCATCCCATAATCTCATTGTATTAACAGTGCCATTTTTATAGCCCACGATGGCAGTATCATATGGTACAGCTTTAATTAATTGTGCACCTTCATAGACTGGTTCAAGATAGTTTCCCCTATCAACAAGATATACCTTTCCACCTAATCTAACTATCACAGATTTACTTTCACGGCGAATTTCCCAAGGATTACCACTATCAAGCCATTCATTAGGTAATTCAATTTGGTAACCATCAATAAATTTTTGCTTGAATAATCCATAACGATAACGGATACCATTACCATTTCCTGGAAGACCGTCAGAAGCTAAAGAATCCATAAAAGCAGAAGCTAAACGACCTAATCCCCCATTACCAAGAGCCATATCTTTTTCTACTTCCGCAATTTCATCTAAATCGATATCTAAATCTTTCAATGCTTCTCTAACTGTTTCTAACCAACCCATATTGAGTAAATTACTCATTAATAAGCGACCTGGTAAAAATTCGATAGAGAAATAGTAAATTTGCTTTTTACCATCTTCCATGTACTTCTTCCAAGTTTTACGCCAATACCGACTGTAGCTTGAACGTACAATTGAACTCAATGTTAAATAAAGTTCTTGAGGTGTTGCATCCTTTACATCTAAAGCATATTTTTCATCTAAACGATTTTTGAATTTTTCTTTAAAAACTTCTTTGTTAAAATCCATGTTAACCCTCTTTCCTAAGCTATCCTTATTAGACTAATTCATTATACATATTTAGATATTCTTGACTCGCTGTTTCCCAACTAAAATCTTGTGACATAGCTTGCTTTACAACTTTTGTCCATGCTACTGGCTCTGCATACAAACGTAGTGCTTCTTGGATTTCTTGCATCATATAGAAGCCAGAAAAATCGTGGAAACCAAATCCTGTTCCTTCACCAGTTACAGGATTAAATGGTTGAACACTGTCTTGCAAGCCACCAATTTGATGAACAATTGGCAATGTACCATAACGCATTGAAATCATTTGTGATAATCCACAAGGTTCAAATGCTGATGGCATTAAGAACATATCTGCCCCTGCATATATTCTTTGGGCCAATCCAACATCAAATGTAATAGCAGCTCCAACTTTGTCAGGATAAGTATCTGCAAAGTATCTAAAGTCATGTTCGAAATTAGCATCGCCAGTTCCTAAAACTATCACTTGAACATCAAATTGAACTAAGTTTTGCATTTCTGAAACAACTAGTTGGAATCCTTTTTGAGCTGTTAAACGACTAACCATTGCAATCACTGGAACATCTTCACGTTGAGGTAAATCAAATTCCTTTTGCAAAGCTAACTTATCTATAACTTTACCCTTTAACTTTTTAGCAGAATAATTTGCGACAAGATTCTTATCTGTAGCAGGATTATTTCTTTCATAGTCAATACCGTTTAGAATTCCTCTTAACTTCCAATTATGCATTCTCAAAATTTCATCTAACCCTTGTCCAAAGGCTTCAGTTTGAATTTCACTTGCATAAGTTGGACTAACTGTATTTACCTTATCAGCATACAGAATACCAGTCTTCATGAAATTAACAGCAGTATCAAAACGAACAGTTCCATCATCATAATATGAAGCATCTAAATTAAATAATTCTCCCAATACTTCACGCCCATACTCACCTTGGAATTGTAAGTTATGAATTGTCAAAACTGTTTTAATGTTTTGATATGCATTAATCCATCCATATTTTTCTTTTAATAAGAATGGAATAAATGCAGTGTGATAATCATTTACATGTAAGATATCTGGAATGAATCCAATTTTTTCTAACATTTCAATGATTGCTTGTTGGAAGAAAGCCCAACGTTCGCCCTCATCATAGTAACCATACAAGCCTGGTCTATCAAAATAATACAAGTTATCAATAAAGTAGTAAGTAACGTTATCCATTTCTAACTTTAGAACACCACAATATTGATTACGCCAACCAACTTTTACATAAAAGCTTGTTACAAATGATAGTTGACTCTTGTATTCTTCAGCCATTCCTGTAAAGAATGGAAGTACCACTCTTACATCATTATCAGTTGTTTTAGCAATTGTTTTAGGTAATGCCCCCATTACATCGCCTAAGCCACCTGTTTTAAAGAAAGGTGCACATTCACTACCGGCAAATAAAAGTTTCATTAGTCTTCAACATCCTCCTTAGGTGTATCTTGAATAACATCACTTGTTACTTTCATCTTCTTTTCAATAACTACAGGGTTTTCTGGAGTTCCGATAATCTTTACACCAGATTTAACTACAACATCTTTGTCTAAGATTGCATATTTAATTTCTACATCTTTTCCAATACGAGCATTAGACATGATTATTGAGTCTTCTACTTTAGAGTTTTCAGAGATAAATGTTCTACGTGATACTAAACTGTTTCTTACATATCCTTCAACAACACATCCTGTTGCAAATTGACTATTCTTAACATCGGAAGTCTTAGTAAAGTGAGTAGCTACTTCATTCTTTGTTCTAGTAATAATGTGCTGGCTACTGTATAACAATGAATTCATATGATCAACGTTCAACATATCCATATTAGCATCATAGTAACTCTTTACATCAAAAATATTGCACAAGTATCCTGTGTATTCATACGTACCACAGTTTAAACGACTAATCAAACTTAAGAAGAAATCTTCTAAGTTAGCAGATGCTCCTATTCTTTGACCTTTACGAAGTTGGTTAATTAAGTTTTGAGTTTCAATGATGAAGATATTCATTGATAAGTTGTAAATATCAGAATTATGTGGATATTCACTAAAGTTATGATTGCCCTTTACACGATTTGTTTGATCATCAATTTCTAGAATTTGATCATCAGAAGCAATCTTATCTTTTGGCATACGTTTGAATACAACTGTCATGTCGTTTTTTTGTGCCTTATGAATCTTCAAAACAGCCTTTAAATCAACACTATTTAACATCTTGTTACCAACAAAAACTGTATATGTTGAGCGTGATTTCTCTAAATAATCAATTACATCATCAAAATACTTTTGACCTTCTACTTTTTGACGAACTAAATCTTGAGAAAAGTTAATGTAACGATAACTACCAATACTATCTAATCCCCATTCTCTACCTCCGCCTAAATGGTCAAAATAGGATTTTAATTTAGCTTGATTTACCACTAAGAAAATATTACGAATATTAGCATTTACAATACTTGATAAAGCAAAATCCATGATACGATATTTGCAGTCAAAGTAAAGAGTGGCTAATGATCTTCTTTTGGTCAATGGTAGTAATTCCGTATATTCATGTTCATTTCCTAATATTGCACACATTTTATTATTTTTCATGACTTGTCACCCCAACTACTTCTTTATTTCCGATAACTGCAATTTCATCTGTACCATCAATGACAACATCATCGCCGATAACAGCACCTTCACCAATAATTGCACGATGAATCGTTACATTTTTACCAATCTTTGCACCTGGCATGATTACAGAATCTGTCACAACAGAACCTGTTTGAATTCTTACATTAGCAGATAAAATACTATGATCAACCTTACCTGCAATATAAGAGCCATCAACAACCATTGCATCCTTAATTTCAGCTGTTTCAGCAATGATTTGTGGTGGTGCAATAGGATTTCTAGAATAGATGCGCCATGTTCTATCTTGTAAGTTCAATCCGTTATTTTCATCCAAGAACTCCATATTTGCATGCCATAATGAATCGATAGTACCAACATCTTTCCAGTATCCTTTGAAGTTATATGCAAATACACTTTCACCACTCTTCAAATAATATGGAATAACATTTTTACCGAAATCCACCATATCTTGATTACGAGTAAAGCTATTTACTAAAACTTCGCGTAATCTCTTCCAGTTAAAGATATAAATACCCATAGAAGCATGATTACTCTTAGGCTCAGCCGGTTTTTCTTCAAAATCAATAATACGATTATTATCGTCAGTATTCATAATTCCAAAGCGTGGTGCTTCGTTCCAAGGAACATCAATAACAGCAACAGTTAATGAAGCGCCCGTTTCTTTATGTTGATCAAGCATTGCTTCATAATCCATCTTATAAATGTGATCACCAGATAGAATTAAAATATATTCTGGATCCATTTGATCAATATAACCAATATTTTGATAGATAGCATGGGCAGTCCCTTCAAACCACTTGCTACCTTCATTATTAGAATAAGGTTGTAATATTGTTACTCCCGCATTCAAGTCATCTAATCCCCAACTAGCACCATTTCCAATGTGTGCATTTAGATTTAAGGGTTGATACTGGGTAATAACACCGATATTTTTAACTCCTGAGTTAACGCAATTACTTAAAGTGAAATCAATAATGCGATAACGTCCACCAAATGGTACAGCAGGTTTAGCTTGATTATGTGTCAATTTTCCTAAACGCGTACCTTTACCTCCTGCGAGGATTACTCCTAACATTTCATTTTTCATACTACGATGAAGCACAGCAACTTCATCTTTCACCTCACTTTGTTCTTACCCTAGACATCAAACAACAAAAACAACCGAATTCTCTCTCTCTTTTTTGACTATTTCTTATGTGAGTGTTTCTTAGAACTTCGACGAGTTACTTTAACATTTTTAGGCTTCAAAATAATTGCACCTAAAGCTGGAACCGTTGTAGTAATAGACTGTTCATAATCCTTAAAGTTAACTTCTTCGCTAACACTATCAGCATTATGTTCAACCCATGTTCCACCAAATTCCTTCATTTCAGTATTTAAGATTTCAGTATATGTACCCTCGTATGGGACACCAATTCTGAAATTTCTTCTTTCAACTGGTGTAAAGTTTAAAATAACAATTAAGAAGTCTTTTTTACGTTTACCATGACGAATAAAACTCAAAACAGTATCATCATAATTATCCGCATCTATAACCTCTAATGTAGCATCTTGTTGACCTAACTCCCATAATGGTCTTTCTTCCTTATAGAAGTGGTTCAAAACTGAAGTAAAATGTTGCATTTTAGCATTCATTTCATCTTGTAAATCTATCCACTCTAATCCATGATCGAATTTCCATTCTAAGAATTGTCCCCATTCGCCACCCATGAATAGCAATTTCTTACCTGGGTGCATCATCATAAATGTATAGAGCGTTCTCAATTGTGCAAATTGACGATATCTATCTCCCCACATTTTATGCATTAAGCTCTTCTTACCGTGCACAACTTCATCATGTGATAAAGGTAATACAAAGTTTTCTGCTTGCCAGTACATAAATGAAAATGTAACTAAATTCAAATTATCTTTTCTAAAATATGGATCCATTTCGAAAAATTCTAGTACATCATTCATCCAACCCATATTCCATTTATAATCAAATCCTATTGCTCCAGATTCAATAGTTCCTGATATTTGTGTACCTGATGAGCTTTCTTCAGCAATAATCAAAGACTCAGGATGAGCAAACTTCACAACTTTATTAAATTTTTGTAAGAAAGCATATCCTTCTAAATTACGAGTATCTCCGTATTTATTAGGTTTCCATGGACCTTCATCATAATCTAGATAAATCATGTTTGATACGGCATCTACTCGCATACCGTCTAAATGAAATTCGTTAAGCCAATAAAAAGCACTTGATAAAAGGAATGATTGCACTTCTGGTTTACCTAAATCAAAATTTAAGGCACCCCAACCTATATTTTTAGCTCTATCTGGATCTTCATACTCATAAGTTGGAGTTCCATCATAATATGCTAAAGCATCATCATTAATACTAAAATGACCTGGAACCCAGTCAACTAAAACACCAATATTATTTTGATGACATTCATTAACAAAATCCTTAAACTCATCTGGTGTACCGTAACTTGAACACAAAGCAAAGTATCCCGTTAACTGATAACCCCATGATGCTGGAAGGGGATGCTCCATCAATGGCATAAATTCGATATGAGTGTAACCCATCTTCTTTACATATGGTATTAACTCTGCTGTTAAATCCTTAAACGTATACAAACTACCATCTTCATGTTCTTTCCATGATGGCGCATGTACTTCATAAATATTAATTGGATTATTAAAATGATTCATACGTTTTTGTCTGCCACGCCATAGACCGTCATTCCATTTAAACGGTTCCAATTCTTTGACGACAGCTGCTGTCTCAGGACGTTTTTCATATACCTGTGCCATCGGATCAGTCTTCATAACTTCTCTACCGTTTGCCTGTTTGACCAAATATTTATAATATTGATTTTCTCGGGATTCTTTTACCTCGATACTCCAAATGCCAGATTTTTTATCTAACGTCATTGGGTGAGATTTATCCCAGTTGTTAAAGTCTCCACATACCCATACTTGTTTAGCATGAGGAGCCCAAACGCGAAAAACATAACCGCTTTCATCATCTGTACTAATTTTATGAACACCTAAAAAATTATAAAGTTCATAGTTCACACCTTGATTAAACATGTGTTTATGATTTTCTAGCGATTCTTGTCCGTGGCGTTCTTCTGTATTTACAGCCATAGACACCCCTCCTTATGTTGAATTGATAAATTTAAAATTATCTACTTTTATAATACAACGTATATTGATTTAAGGAAATAGCTTTCACAAATTTTATCAAAATCAACTTATTTTTTTAATCTTATTTTCATTTAAATGTATTTTTTATTAATTTTATCCCAATAAAAAAAGAGAGAAAAATTATTTTCCCTCTTTAAAATTTACTTAGTCAGTAACAGTTATTATAAAGCCACCTGGAGCGATTTCATTTTTTTCGATATTACTTGCTAAAATTTTCTTTCCACCTGCTTTTATATCGATTTTATTCTTTCTAAAATTAAAAATTGATTGCACTTTACACCCAGGTAATTCTCGTGTTAACTCAACACCATGATTACCCTTGTCTACTAAATTCCATGTTATATTACTATAATTTAATACTTTTGAATATTTTTTTCTTATAGCAATTAAATCTTTCATAAAATTGAACATTCTTAAATCTTGCTGACTTTTATCCCAAATCATGCATCTCCTACAATCTGGGTCTGGTCCTCCAGTCATACCAATTTCAGTACCATAATAAATACATGGACTTCCTGTCAACATAAACATAAAGACTAAAGCTTGTCTTACTTTATCCTTATCACCCTTTGCTAGCGTCAAAATTCTGGCTGTATCATGTGTATCTAATGAATTTAGCATAACTTGATTATTTTGATCCCGATATTTCATTAAATTATTTATAAGTGCATCCATCATATTTGTAATATTAATCTTATTCAAAATAATTCCATCAATAATTGCATCAGTAAATGGATAATTCATCACGCCATCAAATTCAGCTTGGTCTAACCAAGATTGAGCTGAATGCCAGACCTCTCCTACAACATAAAAATCCGGTTTCAACTTATGAGTTTCTTGATAGAACTTCTTCCAAAAGTGATGATCTATTTCATTAGCAACATCTAACCTCCAAGCATCAATATCAAATTGTTCAATCCAATATTTAGCAATTTCTAACAAATAATCTTGTACTTCAGGATTAGCTGTATTTAATTTAGGCATATGTGGTGTCTTAGCAAAAACTTCATAGGTTAAATTTTCTGCTTGTTCCAGGCTAATTTCATTATAAGATACTGGAAATTTATTAATGTGGAACCATTCGGCAAAACGAGATTTTTCTCCATTCTTTATAACATCTTGCCATTGCATGGAAAAGTCCCCCATATGATTGAATACCGCATCTAACATTATCTTAATACCACGTTCGTGCGCTTTATCTACTAACTCTTTAAATTTTTCCTTACTGCCAAAAGCATGATCAATATTAAAATAGTCTATCGTATCATATTTATGGTTAGAATGTGCAGCAAAAATCGGACAAAAATAGATTCCATTAATTCCTAAGTCTTCCAGATAATCTAAATGATCGATTACCCCTTGAAGATCACCACCAAAGAAATTTGTTCTACTAGGCTTTTCACTTCCCCATGGCAATGTTCCTTTAGGATCAATTGAATGATCTCCATTAGCAAAACGTTCAGGAAAAATCTGATACCAAACCGTTTTTTTCACCCAATCTGGCGTTTTTATGCGATCTATTTCATGGAAATAAGGCATCCTAAAACCAGAACTATTCTCTAAATGAGTCTTGGAATAACTCCAAATATGTCTGTCATCATATAAAAATTCTTCGCCATCTTTAAATTTGATTTTAAAGAAATATTGTAGTCTTTTTAGTGGCACACTCACATTTAATTGCCAATAATCATAAAGGCTTGTTGAAGCCTGTAGTGCCATTTCTTGAACTTGATATTCCCAAATCTGCTTCTTTTTATCATTTATGGTAACGTCATATGGATCTCCATAATATAAAATTACAGCTTCAACTTCATTTGTCCCTGTCCTCAATCTAATCTGAAAGTCATCTTTTTTTACTAAATACGCCATTTCACTATCTGGTCTGTGATAAAGTGCCGCTAAATTCATTTTTCTCAAATTCCCCCTGCGCTATTTTGATACTTCCAATCAAACTTTTCTTAGAATCTTTTTTGTCTTTTCAATTGGATATGGTGCTTCTTCCTTATAATAATAATTTACATCAGCTATTTTAGCTTTTACTACATGATTATCAACACCAACTGGGATTTCAACCTCATCGCCAACTTGAATACTTTCATCATCAGTTAAATAATTATATTCTTTATATCCGCCTTCAAAGAATACACCACAAATAATATATTCACCTTTTCTGCGTAGTCTCCTATTATAAACACTTGATTTAAAAATCTCTGTTTCATCTTCTTGTGAAATTATATTTGTTATATCTTTAATAAAATCTCCCCAATCTGTTGGCAGAGAATATCTATCATAAGTTCCCACATAAATCTTTCGATCATTTTGACTATTTTCAATTATTAATTGGTAATCCCGCTTTTCTTCTGGCTCAATAACGTCTTTAGGATTACCTAAGATTCTATTGAATGAATTAGTAAAAGAATAATTTTCTAAAAGTTCCTTCACCTTATTAGGAATTACATACGTCTTAGCGATTTTCATTCCTTTGTCATCTTTTTGACTGTATTCAATTTTATCTTCTTTAGCAGTTATAATTAGCTTTTCTATCTTGATCGTATTGTTTAAATTATGTCTAGTTTCTAAAATAACTTTTTTTATTTCATCCCTAGTATCTTTACCATCAAATAACCATAAATAATCCAAGTCTAACGTTTCTCGAATGTAACTTGAAATCTTGCTAACTGATTCGTCTCCATTAACTATACCTACTAATTGGTTCTTTCTACCATTTTTATCAGTTACATCCAAAGTCCAAGGTCTAGCATCTAAACCTATAATGTTACCCTCTCTGTTATTGAAACAATCCCTTATACTTGCTAAAATCTTTTGAGTGATTTCTTCATCAAATTTAAATGTCCGATCAAAAAATTTTCGATCACCATTAATTTCTAATCTATAGCTATATCTCTTAACTCTAACTTTTCCATTTTTCTTTATTATAACTATTTGTTTTGTTTCTTCATTTTCTTGAGGTCTAAGTCGTAAGCCCCCACTATCATTTGTAACAATTTTAACTTTCTCTAAGGGAGCTTCAAATAGAACACTAAATCCACCTAACATTGTTACCGCTTCCTTTCAGATATAATTATACTAAAAAAAGCCATTAGGAAAAACCTAATAGCCTCTTAAATTAATTAATTAGTTATTCTCTAAACTACACCTTGTGCTTCCATTGCTTCTGCTACCTTTAAGAATCCAGCAATGTTTGCACCTGCTACATAGTCTCCATCTAAACCATATTTCTTAGCAGCTTCATCAATATTATGATAAATGTTAACCATGATATCTTTTAGCTTGCCATCTACTTCTTCGAATGACCAGCTTAGACGTTCTGAATTTTGACTCATTTCCAAGGCTGACACTGCAACACCACCTGCATTGCTTGCTTTACCTGGAACAAAAAGTACCCCGTTTTCTTGAAGATACTTTGTTGCGTCTAATGTGGTTGGCATATTTGCACCTTCACAAACAGCAAGTACACCATTAGCAACCAAATTCTTAGCGTCATCTAAATCTAACTCATTTTGAGTTGCACATGGTAAGGCAACATCAGCTTTAACAGACCATACCCCACGGCCTTCATGATATTGAGCACTTTCTCTTCGTGCTGCATATTCTGTTAGTCGTTGACGTTTAACTTCTTTGACATCTTTTAACAGTTCAACATCAATTCCTTCTGGATCATATACCCAACCATTAGAGTCAGAACATGTTACAACTTTAGCTCCTAATTGTTGTGCTTTCTCAATTGCATAGGTAGCTACGTTACCAGCACCAGAAACTGTTACAACTTTATCTTTTAAGTCTTTACCATGATCTTTTAATAATTCTTCAACTAGATATAGTAATCCGTAACCTGTTGCTTCAGTACGAGCTAAAGAACCACCAAAGGTCAAGCCCTTTCCAGTTAGAACACCTTCATATGTAGACTTTAGACGCTTATATTGACCAAATAAGTAACCAACTTCGCGAGCACCTGTTCCGATATCACCAGCTGGTACGTCAACATCAGCTCCAACATATTTATAAAGTTCAGTCATGAAACTTTGACAGAATGCCATAACTTCTCTGTCAGACTTACCTTTAGGATCAAAGTCCGAACCACCTTTAGCACCGCCAATAGGTAGTGAAGTTAATGCGTTCTTAAATACTTGTTCAAATCCTAAGAACTTAATAATACCTAGGTAAACTGATGGATGTAAACGAAGCCCACCCTTATAAGGTCCAATTGCATTATTAAATTGAACACGATAACCATTATTAACTTGAACTTGCCCATTATCATCTACCCAACTTACTCTGAATAGAATTTGACGGTCAGGAGTTGTCAATCTTTCCAATAAAGCTTCTTTACGATACTTTTCTTCATCACTTTCGATTACTGGTCTTAATGATTCTAATACTTCTTTAACAGCTTGATGGAACTCAGGCTGACTAGGATTTTGTTCTACTACTCTTGAATAAACGTCATCAACATAACTCATTAGCAGCACCTCCAATTTTATCGTTGATCTAATTATATCTAATATATCTATTTAAAATCAACCATTTTCTCATATTTTTTAAAAATAAATTAGATTTACTTAATCTAAAATTAAACCTAAGGCCAGATTTATTTAATAAAAAATATCGACAAGCCTTACAAACTCGTCGATATTAATAATTATTGATTATCTCTTTGGTTCAAATACTAAGTGTTCATTTACAAAAGCATTGAATCCTAATTCACTTAATTCTCTACCATATCCTGAATTCTTAACTCCACCAAATGGTAATTCTGGAAGTGATGCCCAGCCTGAATTAATCCAAGACATTCCTGTTTCAATCTTAGCAGCTACTCGAGCAGCGTGTTCTGGTTCACCGAAAACTGTATTTCCTAAACCATAGCTTGAGTTATTTGCTAATGCAATTGCTTCTTCTTCAGAGTTTACTTTATAAACAGATGCAACTGGTCCAAACATTTCTTGATTAAAAATAGGATTATCAGGAGTAATATCAGTTAAGATAGTTGGCATAAAGAATTGACCTGGTAAATCAACCTTTTCATTTCCATAGTAAACTTTAGCACCATTTTCAACTGCTAGTTCAACCTGCTTCTCTAGTTTTTCTTTAGCACTCTTAGAATTTAATGGAGCCAATGTTGTAGTTCTATCAGTAGGATCTCCCATGCGAACAGCTGAAAATGCATCTTTCAGTACTTCTAAAAATTCGTCATACTTATCAGCCATTACAATAAATCTCTTAGATGAAGTACATACTTGACCAGCATTGTATAAACGAGCTTGTGGTGCTACTTCTCTAACTAGCTCCCAATCAGCATCATCTAAAATGATAAATGCATCATTACCACCTAATTCCATTGTGGTTTTCTTTAGGTTTTTACCAGCTTCGGCAGCAACACTCATTCCACCACGTTCAGAACCAGTTAGGCAAACACCACTAACACGCTTATCTGCAATTGCTTTTGCTACCTGATCATAGCTAATAAACATATTATTCAAACTTCCCTCTGGAGCTCCTGCTTCTAAAACAGCATCTGCAAAAGCTTGAGCTGAAGCAGGACAATTAGAGGCATCCTTTAAAATCATTGGATTACCGATAATAAAGTTTGGTGCAAATACACGTGCAATTTGGTAGAATGGGAAATTCCATGGTTCAACCGCTACCAAAACTCCAGTTGATTGCTTAATATAATATGCCTTTCCAGCATCTGTTTCTAAAGTACGAGGCTTTAAGAATTCGTTCGCCTTGTCTGCATAGTAATCACAAATATCTGCACAAAGATCTACTTCTCCTTCTGCTTCGCCAATTAATTTTCCCATATCATGAGACATAATTGTTGCATATTCTGTTCTTCTTTCACGTAAAATATCAGCTACCCTATGTAAAATAGCTTTTCTATCTTCTAAGCTTTCAGAATCATTTCGCCAATCTAAATATAATTGGTGTGCTTTGGCTAAAACAGCTTCCAACTCTTCATCAGTTGTATTAGGAAATTCTTTTTCTACTTCATTTGTATATGGATTAATTGTTTTATATGCCATAAAAAGCACCTCTTTCTAAATTCGAGTACGCTTACATAATAATGCTATTATAAAAAATAAGCAAGTATTTTGCTTTGATTTTTCACAAAATATTCTAACAAATACTTTTAAATTAAGCTTTATCTTGTGAAAAAAACTTATTATCACTTGCTTATTTACTAGTTTTTTTCGTATTCAATTATAATTCCTTTTCCATGTTGTACCAAATTTCCCCAGCATGTTCAGAAGATGATTTCCCTTTGTTTGAATAACCATTTTTCTCATAAAATCCCACTTTACTTTCTAAGCAAGTCAAAGAAATACCATCTATTCCTAACTTTTTAGCAATTTTCTCCAAATTTATCAATAAGTCACTGCCAATATGATTCCCACGATACTCAGGTGCGACAGCAACAGATAAAACATTTAAATACTTACCACTATCATCTGGCTTAGCTTGTGCTTCATACATCCAATCTTCTACATAACGAGCGTCAGTCCTAATTGCACAAATAAATCCTCTAATTTTATCATCTTCAACTGCTACCAAAAACGTCTCGGAAAAATTCTTAATTCTTTCAATAAAAGTAGCTTTACTTCCCGCTTCTTCCGGGGTAAAACCGCTTTGTTCAATTCTAACTATCGCATCTATTTCTTCTGGACATACCTTTTTAAATTCCATAATCTCTTCCTTTCAGGTTATCCAATATGATTTTCTTTTAAAATTTTTTCAACTATTTCTTCCATTTCAGGGGTTTTCTTCCATTCTTCAAATTCAGTAAAGTTTTCAGGTGGCATTTCAAAATTCTCATTAACATAATTTTCATATTTAATTACGTTAGTAGAATGTGGAATATTTAATTGAATAATTCTAACTTCTTTTATCATTCCACGAATTGCGGCTAATTCTGCACGTCCATTTTGAACCATATTTGAAATTTCATAATATTTACTGCCATCATTACGTGTTATTTCTTCAATCAAAGTCAATGTTTCATTACTTTTTCTTGCCATTTTACTTTTCCTTTCCCAACTATTATGCAATATCTATTTTAACTCAAATAATATTTTTCAACCATAGCAAAAGGAGCTGAGATATAGCCGAATGACTTTATCCCAACTCCTTGGCATAAGAGAGAAAGAGAATTGATTAGAAGGTAAATTTATTAAATACCTTACTCCATAATAATACTTCTATCTGTAAGCGGTGTCAATAAGTTTTTGATATTTTTATCTAACTTTTTTAATTTAATCTATATTTGGTTTAAATTCCTTGATATTCATACTATAATAGAGATAGCTAATTTGTTAGGAGTTTTTTCTATGATTAATAAGAAGCAATTTAAGAGTAGTATTTTTCTAGGCTTTATTATTACCCTTGTTTATGTGATTCGCCTATATTTAAAAGGAAAGTTAGCCTTCGTATCAGTTTTACTTTCTCTTAATCTTTGGTACTTACCTTTGATTTTGCTTCTCTTATATTATTTTATTGTCAGTAGTTCAATCTATCTATTTTTTCGAGTATTAAATTACGTAGTAAATATGTTTAGATAATAAAATGTGGTAGTTTCTAATCAGCATAAACTGTTCAGAAACTACCACATTTGTTATTGTCCAATAAAAAATTGTAAAAACATTTGTGCAAAAAGGAAATATATTAATAGTGAAGTCACGTCACTTAAAGTTGAAATAAGAGCACCTGAAGCAACAGAAGGATCAACATTAAATTTTTCCATTATCATTGGAATTAAACAACCCACTAAATTAGCTATAATAATTGCAAAGAACATAGCTATTCCAACTACAAATCCCAAAACAAAGTTTGCCTTCCATGCCCCAACCAAAATCCAAATAATAATACCAGTAACTCCACCAATCAAGATACCAGTCAAAATTTCATTTACCATAATTTTTAACCTAGACTCATCATCATCATTATTAGCAATACGTTTAATCGCCACAGCCAAACTCTGGGTACCCGCATTACCAGAAGCACCGGTAATAGTTGAAATAAATACTGCTAAAATTGTAGCTTGATTTAACAGGTATTCGAAATGTGAAACTAATAAAACTGTCAATAATCCCAATAACAACATTACCGTTAAACTTGGTAGACGTTTTTTAGCATTTTCAAAAGGATTTATCGTAACTTTCTCTGTATCAACACCAGCCAAACCTGAGTAATCTTCAGACGATTCTTCATCAATAACGTCAATAATATCATCGACGTTAATAATTCCTATTAACTTATCATCGTAGTCAGTTACTGGAATTGCTAAGAAATTATAATCTCTGATTGTTTGAGCAACTTCTTCTTGATCTTCAGAAACTTCAACTGACATTACTGGAGTATTCATAATGTCACTAATCATTGTATCGTCATCATTAGTTAATAAATCACGTAAAGTTAAAACTCCGATTAATTTTTCTTCATCATCAATTACGTAAACATAATAAATAGTTTCTGCTTCTAAAGCTTCACTTTTGATAACATGCATCGCCGATCTGACAGTTTGGTTACCCACAATATCAACATATTCTGTAGACATGATCGCTCCAGCAGTTTTATCTTCATAATGCAACATTTCTCTAATTTCAGTTGCCGATTCTTCTGGCAGTAACTTCATATATTTTACTAAGTTTTTCTTCTTAGCATATGCCAAAATATCAACCGCATTATCTGTATACATTGAATTAATAACTTGAGCTGCATAACGCGGAGTCATTTCTTCAAAGTAATTTGCTAATACCACTGGTTCTTCTTCACTAACATTAAAAATTTCCCCAACTTCTTCAGGAGTAAGATAGCGATACAATCTAGAACGTTGGATATAGTCCATTTCAGCAAAAATTTGTGCTTGCTCATAGACGTGTAAGTCTAAGTATTGCTCTCTAAAATCATGCGCCTTCTGTTGATTTAATAAATTTAAAATGGCATTGACTTCTTCTTCGCTCTCAATTTGTTTCTCTACCATTGCTAATCATCCTCCTTTCACTTTAAATAATTCATCATATCTTGGGAAATATTACTCTTTACTTTTATATACTGAGAACTAAATTGATCCCAAAATACAACCTCACTACAATGCAAAGCTTGACGTTGTAGTGGCATAGAAATAGTCCCACCATATAAAGTATCACTAACCAAAGGATATCCTAAATAGGAGCAATGTACTCTTATTTGATGGGTTCTACCTGTATGCAACTTTATTTTACAAAGTGTATTATCTCTTATTCTCTCTTTTACAAAAATTTCAGTTTTACTTCGCTTAGCTTTTTCAGAGAATAGTACTTTTCGTTTAATTAAACTTGTACTATCTCTACCAATAGGTAAATCAATTATATAATGATTATTATGCAAAATTCCATTTAATATTGCTGTATATGTCTTGCTAATCTTATGCTCTTTTAATTGACTATCTAGTAAAGCATGAGCATAGCGATGTTTGGCAAAAATAACAATCCCTGACGTATCCCTATCTAGTCTAGTCACAATATGTGGGATAATTCCACGATATCCTCGAATTTGATAATAACCTACAACTCGATTAACTAAAGAGTCATTAGGATGCAAAGGTGAAGGAATTGACGCTACAAAAGCCGGTTTGTCTACTAAAAGATAATTATCATCTTCATACAAAATTTTAATTGGTACAAATGATGGCGGAACGTTCCGTCTAAACTCTTCGTCTGGAACAACTAAAGTTATTTTATCGTTCTTTTTTATTTTATCTATCTTACGCCCGGATTTACCATTTATCAAAATCTTTCCGTCAGAATATCTGACCTTAGCTAATAATCTTCTAGATATTCCTTGTTTTTTGAAGAAAGTTTTCAACTTACAACTAACATCTTCCGAATAAATCCAATTAATCTGCATCTTCATCACCAATGAACGCAGTTTGAACACGATGCCAGAAATGTGTGTGGCGATATTTGGCGAAATGAATTTTCTTCTTCGAAATCTTAAATTTAATTTCTTTTATTTTCAATTTATGATAACTATCGGAATCCACAGTTAAAATAAAATCTGCAGCTCCTTCAGGTTCAATTGTTATCCAATCTTTAGGAGCAATAATCATTGGTGAACTTAATGTTCTAAAGACACGATTATTAATCGAACTTACTTCAGTTAATTGTAATACATCTAAAGTTGGATGCACTACCGCACCACCTAAAGATTTATTATAAGCAGTGGAACCAGTTGGAGTTGATACACACAAACCATCGCCACGAAAACGTTCAAAAAATTCGCCACCAATAAAAATATCAGTTACCATAGTACTACTAATACGACGAATAGTAGCTTCATTTAAAGCAGTAAATACATCTCGTTTATTTGAATCCTTATAAGTAACAAACACATCTAGGAGAGGATAACTAACTGACTGTCCATTATCAGACTGTAGACTGATAACTAAGTCATCTATTTCATCGTCACGCCAATCTGTATAAAATCCCAAATGTCCAGTATGTACACCTACAAATCTTATCTTATCTAACATATCAATGTATTTATGAAAGGCTGACAAAAGTGTACCATCGCCACCAATCGTAACTACCACTTCTGGATTTTCATCATCAATTATAAAATGCCTTTCCAAAAAGCGTCTAGTCAAGGCAGCTTTTACTTCTAAAGAACGACGAACATTATTTGAAAAGATTCCGACTCTCATGTTTAACTTTACACCTCAATTTAGTTGTCTATATCATCCAGCGAACTATCTGTATAACCTTTTTTTTGTGAAAAAATCTGTTGAGCTTCTTTAATATCACCATTAATACTAGACATTTCTGTATCTAATTGAAAAGCCGCCTCAGCTGCTCTACGCAGTCTAGCTGCTATCTCATCAGGAAATTTTCCTTGATACTTGTAATTAAGTGAATGCTCAATTGTTGCCCAAAAGTTCATCGCCAAAGTTCTGATTTGAATTTCAGCCTTGATAATCTTTTCACCATCAATTTGTTGTAGAGGATAATTAATTACGATGTGATAAGAACGATATCCACTAGACTTGTTATTTGTAATGTAATCTCGTTCTTCAATAATTGTCATATCTTTTCGTTTACGTAAATCTGATACAACTTGATAAATATCTTCAACGAACTGACACATTATTCTTACACCAGCGATGTCTTCCATCTCATCTAATCTATCTTCTGTTAACTGTCGTCTTACCATTTTTTCTTTAATACTATCTACTGATTTAATGCGTCCAGTTACAAATTCTATCGGTGCATGATTATCAGTTTGACGATACTGCTTTCTCATTTCTCTTAATTTTAATTTTAATTCATTTACGGTTTGTTCGTAGGGATTCAAAAATAATTGCCAATCCATCGTACTTACCTTCCAATTCTAAATACTTTCGCTTATTAGTTTAACATATTAGCGTTTGTTGTTGGAAATAGATACTTTTATTTTTCAAAAATTTTCAATTTTATTCGTTTTTACCCATTGCTGCTTTTAAAGCTAATGCTAAAGGACTCTCTTGTGGCTCATCATCTTGGTTAATTTTCTTTAGCAATCTTCTTTCCTCATGCTTAGTCATCTTTTTATTTTTCTTACCAACTGTCATCTTTTCAGTAGTACCGTCATACTTACATCTGAAATATTTACCATTTTTTCCTTCAACAATTAACATCTTGCGGTGACATTGTGGACAGCGATGGTTGGAAACTTTAGCATCTTTTCGACGACGATAATTGCATTCTGGATTAGAACATACATATATTTCTCCATCTCTTGTTTTTCGAACTTTTAGGAAACTATTACATTCTGGACAACGTTTCTTAGTCAATGAAAAGTCTTTATAATCTTCTTTACTATTCTTTACTTCACTTACTAAACGTTTAGTATCATTTTTTATATCTCCAATAAATTTTTGTGATTTCATTTTTCCATGAGCAATATCTTCCAATTGTTTTTCCCATTTAGCAGTCAATTTAGGACTAACAAGTTCTTTATTTACAAGATTTAACAATTGTTTTCCTTTAGGTGTTACTCTTAGTGCATGACCAGTTCTTTCCATCAGCTCCGATTTTACTAATTTCTCAATAATTTCAGCTCTAGTTGCTGGAGTACCCAAGCCAAATTTTTCCATTTGCGCTAATAATCCAGCTTCTGTTAACGGTGCTGGTGGTGTTGTTAATTTTTCTTCAACTGTAAAGTTTGGATTTACTATAGTATCTTTTTTCAGATTTAAAGCAACTTCTTCAGATGCATCTTTATTCTTCCAACCATAATCTAGAACTTTCTTTCCTACGAAAATAAATTCATCTTTATCAAAAGTTACAACTACTCTTAATTCTTCAACTGTATAAGGTTGTGCAAAAATCCCTAAGAAACGCGAAACAATTAAGTTATATATTTTCTGTTCATCAGCAGAAAATTTACTGTAGTTTGGTACTTGTTCAGTCGGAATTAGAGCATGGTGATCTGTAACTTTACTATCATTGAAAACTTTTTTCAAGATAACCTTAGCTTTGTTTTTTATAGATTCTTCAGCCCTACTATCATATTTTCTAATCGCTTGTAACCTTTCCATTAAAGTAGACTTAATATCATTAGACAAGTATCTACTATCAGTTCTTGGATAAGATACCACTTTATGAATTTCGTATAAACTTTGAACCAAGCTCAATGTCTTCTTAGCTGAATAACCGTATCTCTTATTTGCTTCTCTTTGTAATTCCGTCAAATCGTACAGTAAAGGTGCTGCTTCTCTTTTTACCTTTGAATTAATATTCCTTATTTGACCCTTAAAATTATCCAGATGACGCTTTTTCTTTTCAGCTTCATCACGTTCTTTAATCGCATAAATATTTTTTTGTTTCATGTATGCAGTTTGATTACCAAGGCGTAATGCTATCCGATAATACTTTTGAGGCATGAATTTTTCAATTTTTTCTTCTTGTCTTCTCACTAAAGATAATGTAGGAGTTTGAACACGTCCAGCTGATAAATTGTCTTGATATTTAACAGTTAATGCACGTGTAACATTTAAACCAACTAACCAGTCTGCTGTGGCACGAGCTAATGCTGATTCATATAAGTTATTATATTTTTCTGCTGGTTTTAATTCTTTAAATCCCTGCTTAACAGCTTTATCTGTCTGTGAAGAAATCCAAAGACGCGTAACTTTTTTATTTGCATGTACATATTGTAATATCCAACGAGCTACCAATTCTCCTTCACGACCAGCATCAGTAGCTATTACAATTTCATTTATGTCTTTTCTTTTGACTAAGTTTTCTATTGTCTTTAATTGGCTTCTGGTCTTTGGCAATGGCTTTGTTCCAATGAATTTAGGTAGCATTGGTAATGTTTCTAATTGCCACTTCTCCCACTTTTTGTTTAAATCTTCTGGCATTTTTAAACCTAGTAAATGTCCTAAAGCCCAAGTTATAACATAATTTTTACCTTCAAGATAGTTTTTCTTCTTTTCATTAGCATTTAAAATTCTTCCAATGTCACGAGCGACACTTGGCTTTTCTGCTAAAATTAATTTCTTCATTAAAAATCTTCCATTCTTTTACATTCTTGCTACAATAAAATTATACACTATATTGAAGAAAAGGAATTGTAAGATTGTTTAATAGTCAAACTGATAAACTTACGGTATTAAAAGCTCAAGCTCAAGATATCTGTCGTAAATATAATAATAAGATAAATTTCGAAAATAAGTATGATTACTCATTACTGTCATCTTTATTTAAAAATTTAGGAGATAATCCTTACATTGAATCTAATTTTTATTGTGAACTAGGTACTAATATTTCATTTGGAAATAACTCTTTTCTAAATCATGATGCAACTATTGTAGATTATGCACCAGTTAAGATTGGAAATAATGTCAATATTGCTCCAAAGGTTGGCATCTATACTACTATTTATCCTGATGATCTCAAATTGAGGAAACAACATTATCTTTCAGCTGCTCCAATTATCATTGAAGATGGCGTATGGATTGGAGGACATGCTGTAATTGGTGCTGGAGTAACAGTTGGTAAAAACTCTATTATCGGTGCTGGCAGCGTTGTTACAGGAGATATTCCAGCTAATTCAGTGGCTGTTGGAAATCCAGCCAGAGTTATTCGTAAAATCAACATTGATGATAAACCATAAAAAAATTCACGATATGTTTTTACATCTCGTGAATTTTTTCTTTTTATTTAGTTTCAACCGTCATTGGACGTTCATCTTTTTGAGTAATTTGTTCCTGATCTAATCCTTCTTTACCTTTGAAACAAACATTTAAACCAACTGAACAAATACTTGCAACAACGATACCATTACCTAAGAACAATTGAATTGTACGAGGCAAGTTTTGGAAAATTGTAGGATAAATAGATACTCCTAATCCCAATCCAATTGACACTGCTACAATCAAAATATTACGTTCATCTTTGAAATCAACGTCAATCAACATTCTAATCCCTTGGACACTAATCATTGCAAACATTACCAACATAGCCCCACCTAAAACTGGAGTTGGGATAATAGTTGCTAATGCTCCAATTTTTGGAAGTAACCCTAAAATCATCAATAAAACTGCTGACCAATAAATTGGACGCTTAGTCTTAATTCCTGTTAATTGTAATAAACCTACATTTTGTGAGAAAGTTGTGTATGGGAAAGTATTAAAAATACCACCTAAAACTACAGCTAAACCTTCTGCACGATAACCATGCTTTAAATCATCTTCAGTAATATCTTTGTTTAATAAATTACCTAAAGCAAAGAATACACCTGTGGATTCAACCATTGATACTAAGGAAATGATTATCATTGTTACAGAAGATGACCATTCAAAGTGTGGAGCTCCAAAATAAAATGGTTGTGGCACGTGGAACCATGCAGCTTCGACAATTGGTTGCAAGGATACCATTCCCATTGTAGCTGCTAGTAATGTTCCTAAAATTAAACCAATTAATACAGCTATGGAACTCAAAAAACCTTTACCCCAAATCTGAATAATCAAGATAATCAAAATCGTTACAAAACCAGTAACTAAATTCTTCCAATTACCAAAATCAGCAGCAGTTGCATCGCCACCACCGATATTTTGTAGAGCAATTGGAATTAATGTTAAACCGATAACTGTAATCAATGTTCCAGTTACAACTGGTGGGAATAATTTCTTAATCTTAGAAAAATAACCTGAAATCAAAAACACAAAAATTCCGGCGACAATAATTGCACCATACATCGTTCCAATTGTAAATTGTTTACCTATCATCTTCAAAGGTTCTACCGCTTGAATCGCACATCCTAAAACAACTGGTAGTCCAATTCCAAAATACTTATTACGAGCTAATTGAATAAAAGTAGCTAAACCACACATAAAAATATCAATTGATACCAAATATGTCATTTGCTCGCTATTAAATCTTAATGCTGTACCAATTAGTAATGGTACGGCAACTGCTCCTGAATACATCGCCAATAAATGTTGTAAACCTAAAATCGCAGCTCTACCATGATTTACATTTTTTTCTTGCATGATTATTCTTCCCCTTCAAAATGTACTTGGTTATCATCAAATGAACTAATAACAGCTAGAGATTCTAATCTAACTCCTCTATCATGAATAATCTTTGCACCTTCTTGGAAAGATTTCTCAATGACAATTCCTACACCTTTAATTTCAGCACCAGCAGCATCGCAAATATTGAATATTCCTTGAACGGCTTGGCCATTAGCTAAGAAATCATCAATAATCAACACTTTATCATCTGATGTTAAAAATTTCTTATCAACAGAAATTGTATTAGTAACTTTCTTTGTATAAGAATAAACATCTGAAGTATATAGATTATCTACCAATGTCAAACTCTTATGTTTACGAGCAAAAACAACTGGTAACTTCATAACTAATCCAGTCATTACAGCAGGTGCAATCCCTGATGATTCAACTGTAATAATTTTTGTTATTTCTTCATCTTTGAATAATCTTGCAAATTCCTCTCCCATTTTATACATCAATTCAGGATCAATCTGATGATTTAAAAATTGATTTACCTTCAACACATTTCCTGGTAAAACAACTCCATCTTTCTTGATTTTCTCTTCTAATAGCTTCATAACTCCTAATTCCTCCATAAAATAATAAAAGCTCTTTTACCATAAGTAAAAAAGCCCATACTAAAATATACTATGCTTAATTACTTATAGTCCAAGATTTAAGGTCCTGGGTAGAAACTGTCACCCATATTATGACGATATATAAGTATATATTTAAAGATAACATACAATAACAACTTTAACAACCATTATAATTCGGATTTTAACTCTTAATTATTATCATATTTATCTAAATTATATGTTTTTATTAATGAAATTAACTTCTGAGCATAATTAGGATCTGTTGCATATCCTCTTTGTTGTAAAGCTTGAGCAGCTTCCACATAATTATCTGCTGACAACACAGCTTGATAATGACTACTATCCCAACTTGTTCCATTTACTAAAAGTGCCGTATGTTGTTCAATAGATTCTCTCCAACTTTGATAAATAGCAAATCGTGCCCTTACAACAATCCATTGTCCATTTACATACTCTTTAGTTGTCATTAAGCCCCCAGTATCACTCTTTACCCCAAATAAATTGTAATATTGTGTGGCTAATTCACTTTGACCCCAATTTGATTCTAATGCTGCTTGAGCAATAGTAATACTAGCAAAAATATGGTATTTTCGCTGTTCATCTTGCGCAATTGGAGCAATTTTTTCTACAAATTCTTCCTTTTTTACGTCTTCAATTTTGGTCGTTTGTGTACTATTGCTTGCACCAGACCATTTTATTAATTGTACAAATAATAAACTTAACAAAATAACTACCAATAATAAGTCTGATAATCGAAGTTTGCCATTTACGTATAAGAACTTAAATTTTGTTTTTTTTCGTCTTTTCTTGACTATTTTTTTACTTTGTGTTCTTTTTCGCGCCAAGCTTGGTAACTTCCTTTCTATTAGTTTATTTATTATTTGATACGATTAATCATCATTTTTCTTAAGGGCTTTGCAATCATAGGGGCTAATATTCCTGCTAAAATAGCTTCAGGAATTCCATTCGTTGCGATTACCCCTAATAAATAAGGTAATAATGCTTGAATGTCGATATGATATAAAGCCATCGAATGTCCACGGTAAAATAGATAGATTTGACCTAGGACCAGGATAGTATTAACTAATGATCCTGCAACAGCTGCAACTGTCATACTTAAATATCTTTTCCCAGTCCTAAGTGTTAAGAACTTGAATAACCAGCCAGCGACTGTCCCAATTAAAATTCTAGGTAATATTGAAATTAAAGGATTAACAAAAACAATTGCTGCTAAGGGACTAGTTGGCCAAACAAAAGCTCTAATAAAAGTAATGACACCCCATATTCCACCTATGATCGATCCATATTTAGTACCAAAAACTAAGGCCGTAACAATTACCGTTATGTGGATAATTGTTAAATTTAGTGGCCCCATTGGAATATAACCTAAAAATGGTATGAAATTTTGAATGATAATAATTGCACTAAATAAAGCAATTAGTACCTGTCTAAAAATCTTATCCTTACTCTCCAAAATATAAAATCCCTTCTTAGATAATTCATTAGCTTAGATTATATCACATTATTAGAAATAAAATTATAAAAATAAAACTAATCATATTATGAACTTCTAATCGTCATAATATGATTAGTTTCTCTCTCTTATGCTTAAAAAACTATATATATTGGATGATTGTCATTAAGATTGGTACTACTACAATGAATAATACTGTACTCATGACGACAATATCAGTGGCATATTTTACATCGCCATGTGCTTCATTTGCTAAAATTGGTAGAACTGCTAATGCTGGTGTTGCAGCTTGTACAATAAATGTTTCTCTCATTAAACTTACCATGTGAATTCCTACTGCTGGAGCAACAAATTTTATAAGTAAAATTAATACAAGTGGGGAAAGAATAAATCTTCCTATTAAACCTAAAATTGTATCTCTTTCAACTTTAAAATTCTTCAATCCCGCATCACAAAGTACAATACCAATATAAATTAATGATAGTGGTGTTACCAAACCACCAACATATGTCAATGTTTGAGCTGCAAATGCTGGAACTTTGATACCAGTCAATAACCATAAAATTGCAACAATGAAACCTACCAATGGCATTGGTAATAATTTACGCCAATTAATCTTTTTAGCTGCATTTTTGTTTTTAGCAACTGGATCATCATTGTAAATTAAATAAACACCAAATGCCCAGGTTGAAACTGTATTAATAATATAGTAAATCAAAAAGTAAGATAGTCCTTTTGAACCAAACAAAGCATTGTTTAATGGCATACCAATAAAAATTGTATTGGCATTTACCACTGTGTTCATAAAGATGCCTCGACGACCTGGACGAATTTTAAAAATCTTAACTGTTAACCAAGCAATGATATAACCTATTACTACTCCTAAAGCTGGAAATAGTAATCCTTGGAATAAATTGCCTAAGCCATCTCTTGTCAAATGATCTTGAACTGAAATAAAAATTGAAGCTGGTAAAGCAATTTGTGTGATTAATTTGGAAATATTACTTGAAAACGAATCGTCAAACCATCCATTCTTTCGTAAAATGTATCCTAATGCCATCATCAAAACAATAACAACTACGCTAGATACTGAAGTTAAAAATGCTGCCACTCTATCTCCTCCTAATCTATTCTCATTCTCTCTATCTCTTTGTCTTTCTTAAAATAAATATTAATAGCGTGGTTCCCATTTCATATCAGCTACAGCTTTTTTAGCATCTGTCACATTTTCTTTAGACAATCCTTGATCAATAACTGATTGAGCTACAGTTTCAGCAACTGTTGTTGTAAATTCTTGTAACTTATCAATTGGTGGTAAAACTGGTGCACCTGGTTCATCAGGATCAACAATTCCACCTAAAGCATGACTTGCTTGGGAAATCATTTCTTCATTCAAAACTTTAGAACTTGCTGCCATTGCACCAAAACATACACCTGGATAAATCAAAGCGTTGTTAGCTTGACCAATCTTATAAGTTACCCCATTATATTCAACATCATCTGATGGAATACCTGTTGCAACTAAAGCACGACCTTCAGTCCACTTAATCAAGTCATCTGCATGTGCTTCAATCAACTTAGTTGGGTTAGAAATTGGGAAAATGATTGGACGTTCTGTATATGCAGCCATTTCTTTGATTATACTTTCAGTAAACGCACCTGGTTGAGTTGAAGTACCAATCATAACTGTAGGATGAACTGCTTTTACAACAGCTTCTAAGTTTGTTAATTCATCAGCATTTTCAAATTCATCGCGTGAACGAACAAATGCTTTTTGACCTTCAGTTAATCCTTCTGTATCGTCAAATAATAATCCTTGTTTATCAACAAGATAGAAGTGTTTCTTAGCTTCTTCTTCACTCAAGCCTTGACGCTTCATTTCATCAAACATTAAACGAGCAATCCCAATTCCAGCTGTTCCAGCACCAAAAGTTAAGAATTTTTGATCTGTGAATTTTTGTTTGGAAATATTTAAAGCACCTAAGACACCAGCCAAACAAACAATACCTGTGCCTTGAATATCATCGTTGAATGTTAAGATTTTATCTTTATACTTATTTAAAATAACGTCCGCATTAGAACGACCAAAGTCTTCAAAATGTAACATTGATTCTGGGAATAGTTTTTGAACTGCAGCTACAAATTTATCAATTAATTCGTAATACTTTTCACCATAAACACGTTCATGTTTGTTACCTAAATACAATGGATCATTTAATAATTCTTTGTTGTTAGTACCTGCATCAATAGAAACTGGTAAAACTTGTGCTGGATTAATACCTGCTGCAGCTGTATAAACCATTAATTTACCAATGGCAATATCTACTCCATCAACGCCCCAGTCTCCAATACCTAAAATTCCTTCAGCATCTGTAACTACAATCAAGCGAATGTCACGACCATCAGCTGCATTTTTCAAAGTTGTTTCAATTGATTCAGGTTTATCGATTGAAATAAATGCTGCTTCTTGAGGACGCATAAATAAATGATTGTATCCTTCGATTGATTCAGCAACTACTGGATCATAAACAATTGGCATAAATTCTCTTAAATGTTGTCCCATTAGATAAAAGAATAATGTTCTATTAGTATTAAATAAGGACATTAAGTAAATTCTTTTTTCCAATCTTGATGTCTTTGAGCTATACTGTTCATAGATACGTTCAGCTTGTTCTTCGATTGTTTGAACGTGACTTGGCAATAATCCTACTAAGCCTAATTCTTCTCTTTCTTCTTTAGAGAAGCCTGTACCTTTATTTAAAAATGGATTTCTTAAAATTTCTTGTGGCGTTGCCATATAAATTCCTCCCATGTAAATATCTAATTTACCTGTTTACATGGTGCATTATAGTTTTGGGTTAAAATTATTGTCAAATAAAGATACAACTATTAATATTATTTATATGATAAAAAGAAAGGTTATTATACCGGTGATTAAATGGATACAAAAAGTTTAGAATATTATCACAAATTAGTTGAAGAAAAAAATTTTTCAAAAGTTGCTGAATTTTTCGAAGTTAGTCAACCTACAATTACATTAGCAATTAAACGTCTAGAAAATGAATATCAAACAAAATTTTTTCTGCGGGATCGATCACATAAAGAACTTATTTTGACTAAAGATGGTGAGCAGTTTGATAGGCATGTAGTCACAATTCTTAATGAATTAGAAATTGCACGTAAAGAAATTTCTCGAAATCAGGAACAAATGATCCGTTTAGGACTGCCCCCTATTATTAGTCAGTTCTATTTCCCACAAATTACTCCAGGTTTAGCAGATAACAAACTTTTAAGACGAATCGAACCCTATGAAGAAAAAGGATCTGCTATTTTATTAAAAATGTTAAAAGACGGTACCTTAGATATGTCTTTACTTAGCTCAACTACTCCACTAGCTAATAAAAACTTGAAAGCACATATTATTTCAAAAGCGAATTTTAAAATTATTGTTAGTCCTCAACATCGCTTAGCAAATAGAAAAAGTGTAACTTTCAATGAATTAGTAAACGAAAACTTTATTAACTTAAATTCAAGCTTTATTCATGCAGAAGTTTTTAAACACTTTGCCCACGAGGCACATTTTCGTCCAACTATTATCTTCCAAACAAGCGATGTCCCGTTACTAAAAAGTTTGGTATCTCAAAATACTGGAATAGCCTTATTAACGGACTTGGCTTTGAAAAACACTGACGATCTAGTTGCACTAGATATTGAAACTAATATTCCACTAAATTTCATTGTTTCAATTGCATACCGTCGTTCTCATATTTTAACTCCTAACCAAAGTAAACTAATTTCTTTATTAACAGATAAAAAATAGTCTAGAATCATCGATTTTGGAATCTTTGATTCTAGACTATTAATTATTTATTTACTTATGAGTAGTTATCTAGGATTATTTTCAGCAATAAGTTCTGTTGCTTGGCGTAATACACGCTTAAAAATAGCTAAGTCACGTGGAGCTACTTCATCTTCTAAACGTTCTTGCAAATTATCCCAAAATTCACTTTGTTGTGCTAAAGCATTAGTATAATCTTCTGTAACTGATAAATGTGTAACACGTCTATCTTCATCATCGATTTTTTTTGTCACTAAACCTAGACTTGTTAATTTTTTAATATGATAATTTGTATTAGGTGTAGATTGACCTAATAACTTAGAAATTGTTCCAATAGTAGGATTATCTAATTGGTTAATTGCTTCTAAATAGTACATATCGATTGCACCTAACTTGTCCAATTCAACAGCACCTTCATAATAATCATGTAATCTAATAAGTTGTGTTAAGTTAACCATTGCTCTTTGAATAGAATTGCTCATTGATCTTACCTCCAATTTACTAAGATTGCCTTATATCCTTTTTATGCAATAAACACAAATTCTATCGTATAATAAAATATACATATAAGTAAATAGCAAATACCATAAATTTATTTAAAATAACATTTTCAGACAAGTTTACAGTTGTACTTAATTTACCTGTTTGTATTATACTTTATTATTTTTATCTTGTAAAATACTTTGGCTAAATTTTTTTTACTGCAATGAAATTTAAAATTATTGACTATTTTTATAAAATCATAATAAAAGCACTAACTATCAACACTTAATTTAGTATTGATAGCTAGTGCTTTTACTTAATTACTTACAATGTTATGGCATGAAATTCCTAAAGAAGTCGATTAACTCTTCTTCTGGTGTTTGAAAATTTTGTTCTACCCAATCCACTACAACTGTTAGAACTCCACCAGCAATCATTTTAGCCGTCATTTTCGGAACTGCAGAAGTGCTTAGAGCATTTCTCACCCAGTTAATGTCAGTAAAATTTTCTGTGTCTTCTTTCGAACCTTGCAGTAACTGTTCGCTGAGCATATTAGTAATAATATTCATCAGTGTAACATCATTATTATTAATTAATACATTTCTAAAAAGCGGCTTATCATTGCCAATCATTGTAACAACTGAATTAATAGTATCATGTGGGTCAAGTTCAGCAACCATGAAAGTTAAGAAACTATACTTTAACAAATCAAATTTATCAGTAAAGTAACGATAAAATGTACTACGATGTACTCCTGCTTCACGGCAAATTTGATCTACTGTTATCTTTTCAAGTGGTTCTTTTCGCAAAAGTACTAATAAACTATTACCTAATGCTTCTTTTCTTCTGGCTTGTTGCTTTTTCATTGACCTATTACCTCATAATTTTTAATTATTAGCGTACTACTAACACTGAAATTGGGGAATATTTAACGATATAAGCAGCTTGTGAACCAAAATATTTTCTAATTCCAGTTTTGGATAAAGCACCGATAATTAGTAAATCTGGTTCAACCGCAGGGATAATATGCTTAACAATTTCTTCACCGGCATTTCCTTCAGAAAATACTAGTTGAACATTTTTTACACCTGCTTCTAGCGCTATTTTTTTGTAACCTTCCATGTGCTTTTCTAATTCTGCACGTTCACCATGAATATAATCACGTGACATAGCTTGATAAATATTCATTTCATCTTTTTCTAAAATAGAAGTAATAACTAAAGTTGCATCTAATTCAATAGCTCGACGCATGGCTACACGGAATGCTAATTGAGCATCTTCTGAATCATCTACACCAACTAGTATCTTTTTAATATTTTTAATATTTTCAGAGTCCATCTCTTCCATCCTCTCAACAAAAAATTGTACCTGCAAAGCTACGATTTTATTATACTTTATTCCCCTAAGTTTTTAAATATATTTTTTAGGATAACCAAACTTTTTATTTCAATACTGTAAAAATCAATTATCCATCTCCATCATACAATCACAACTGCCATTAGGAACACAGTTACATGGCAATGATTCTGGAGCATTTTTTGCTTTAACTTCAAGAATTGACTCAAGTTTTTTTATATCATCTTTGGATAATTCTACATTATTCAATACCGTTGCCAAAGTTTGACCCACATGCATCTGACAAATATTTCCAAAACTTGTTAATATTTGTTCGTTAATTGTTTGTTGTTCTTTAATAATAGGATAGTAAATATAGGCTCTACCTTTCCGTCTAGTTCCTACATATCCCTTTGCTACTAAGCGACCAATTAATGTTTTAGTGGTAGCTGGTTTCCATTGTCTTCTGTCAGATAAAGCTTCGATAATTTGTCGACTTGTTGTTTCACCTAAAGCCCAAATAACTCTCATAACATCCCACTCTGCATTACTGATCTCAACTTTTTCCAACATTTCCACCACCTTAAAAAATATTATATATAATAGTATACCACTATCTTATATATTTTAAGTAGTAGTACATACAAATTGCACAAAAAAAGATCAATAACTTTTACGCTATTGATCTCTTTTGCTAGTCAATCTTTATCTTAACTAGTCTTTCTTTCTCTTTTTACCTAAGCCGAACAAACCTAAGATTCCCATTAATGCCATTCCGATTACAGATAACTTCTGACTATCATTAGTTTCACCAGTTTGTGGTAATTCACCTGCTTTAGCATTAGCAGTATTCTTACCAAGTGAATTATTATCTTTATTAATCTTATTATTGGTATTTGTTGGTTTAACCTTCACGTTAGAGTTTGTAGTATTACCATTACCTTTAGCAGTTACTAATTGACTACCTGGAATTGTATTTGTTGAACCATCTGGGTATGTTAGTGTTGCAGTTCCGTCATCAGCTATAGTTACCACTGTACCTGGATTAAGTTTTTCCAAGTTATTTGATAGTTCTTCTTTTTCGCTATCTGTTAGTTTGTTTGGATCGTCTACTTTTACCTTGTCGCCTGGTTCCTTTGGTTCATTCTTATCTGCGTCGCTCTTTGCGTCGCTCTTTACGTCGCTCTTGCCTTCTACCACTTTGTCTCCTGGAATTGTGTCCTTGGAGCCATCTGGGTAGGTTACTGTTACGTCGCCATTGTCACCTACGGTTACCTTGCTTCCTTCTGGTAAGGTTGACTTGCCATTTTCATCCTTGTTTGCGTCTTTGACTGCTTTAACTACTTCTGATTTTTCATCTTCTGTTAGTTTGTTTGGATCGTCTACTTTTACCTTGTCGCCTGGTTCCTTTGGTTCGTTCTTATCTGCGTCGCTCTTGCCTTCTACCACTTTGTCTCCTGGAATTGTATCCTTGGAGCCATCTGGGTATGTTACTGTTACGTCGCCATTGTCGCCTACGGTTACCTTGCTTCCTTCTGGTAATGTTGACTTGCCATTTTCATCCTTGTTTGCGTCTTCGACTGCTTTAACTACTTCTGATTTTTCATCTTCTGTTAGTTTGTTTGGATCGTCTACTTTTACCTTGTCGCCTAGTTCCTTTGGTTCGTTCTTATCTGCGTCGCTCTTGCCTTCTACCACTTTGTTACCTA
>NZ_JANFQI010000010.1:0-72340 GCF_024436335.1 Ligilactobacillus sp. MP3 | reverse complement strand
AATTAATTATTTATCTTCACAAAAAAAGTATGAGTTCAATCGAGCTCATACTTTTTTATTAATCTCTATTTCTTTATTTCAATAGCTGTATTTGTATTAACAACTTCTGAACCAACTGGTACTTTTACATCAAATTCCTTAAATAAATCTGAATGTGTAAAGGTCATTAATACTGTATCATCTAAACCAGCTTTCTTAATTGCTGGATCCCAGAATTCAAGAATTTGTTGACCTTTCTTGACATGTTGTCCTTCTCTGACATATGTTACAAAACCTGTACCCTTCATAGAAACAGTACCAATACCTACGTGAATTAGAACTGGAATTCCGTTATCAGAAACCAAACCAATAGCGTGACGAGTTGCAAAGACTGTCTTAACTTCAGCATCAAATGGGGCATATACTTTACCATCTGTAGGTTTAATTGCAATACCTTGTCCCATCTTACCCGTTGAAAATACTTCATCAGGTACATCTTTCATAGCAATAACTTTACCTGCTACTGGAACCATTGCAGTTAATTTGTCAGACTTAATTAACTTATCGTTTTCTGCATTAGATTGATCAAATTGATCACCCCAAGTCTTTTCAAGTTCTGCAACGATTTCTGCATGTCGTTCTTCAGTTAAAGTAATCTTCTTCCAGAAAACAAACATCCCAATTAAAATGAAGATTGCTGGAACACCAAACATCATAAATTTGAAGACCATTTGTTGATGCATAGTGATAGAAGCAGCAGTTGCACCAGTAGTCATTCCTGCTAAAACAGCAATTTGTCCTACAACACCGTTAGAAACAGCTCCACCGAACTTATCAACTAAAGGACGAACTGATAAAGCAAGTGATTCATCACGATGTCCTAACTTCCATTGACCATATTCAACAGAGTCAGTAATAATCATTAAAACAACTAAGAAAACAATTGGTTGAGGAATGTAGAATAATTCAGCGGCAATCAATACAAGTAATAAACTCTTGCCAGCGACAGTGAATAAACCGATTCCAATTAACATAGTTACTAAACACCAAATAAATAATGGCTTACGATTTAATTTATCTGCTAATTTAGGAAAGGCACTTACAGCAAAAATACCTACAAACATGTTTATAAATTGTAGTAAACTGAAACCTTTTGGATCTCCCATAATGTATTGGAAGTAGTAAAGTTCTAGAGCATTTACTAAGTTAATTCCTACACCATATAGTAAGTATGCTAAAGCTACCCACATTAATTGGTCATTCTTTACTAACATCTTGAAGACTGCACTTACACCAGCTGTATCTTCTTTATTTTCACGTAATTTATTGTCAACTTCACGTGTTCCAATACCAACTGCTAATGCTGTTACAAAAGCAACTGCAGCTACAATAAAGCCAAACCAGAACCAACCTCTGTCATCACCTGTTCCTCCATTACTTTGAAGGGAAAAGAATAATACAAGAGGCATAACAACAACACCAACTAAGGAACCACCGATTGAAGAACCGATACGAGCAAATGTAGCTGTCTTTTCACGTTCTCTTGAATCAAATGATAGCGCTGGCAACATAGACCAGAAACCGACGTCTTTAAATGAATAGAATATATCCATTGCAATATAAAGAAATGCAAAAATTACTAAATATAACCATGGATGTGTTTTAGTTAAACCACCCATATTTGAGAATAATGCCAATAAAGCAATTGATGAAACAGTACCACCAATTACTACCCAAGGACGAAAGTGTCCCCAGCGTGTCTTGGTACGATCGATAGCGTTACCAATAAATGGATCAATTAATAATTCAACAATACGTAAAACCATGATAATCAATGTAACAGCACTAACTAAATGGTTATTTAACGTTTTATCCCCTGTATCAAACAAATGAGATGTAATAAAATTAATTAAATATGTAGACATCGCTGCATAAAACACATCGTTACCAAAGGCACCAAAGGTATATGCAATACGAGAAGTAATCTTCTCACTTTTACTTTGTGAATTTCTTATTTCCATATAACGAAATCCCCTTTACTATTTTTTACAACTTTATGGTAAACGATTTCAATGATTAAGTCAATAATATTTAGTAAATTTTTCAGGATATTTTTTATTAATTTTTACTAAAGTTATTTTAATGACATCATATATATTTACCACCTGTTCTTTTGTATCAAAAAAGTCTCATACTTCATAAGAAATACGAGACTCTATTTTGTTAAATTGTTGGTTCAATTGTAAATGATACTGTCAAATCTTTATTTGATGGAATCCAAAATTGTTTTTGTACAGGTGCACCCCAAGAATCATCTCCACCTACACCCATTTGAGCAGCTAATAATCTTACCCAAGTATAATGAGGATTACTCAATTCTTCTTGATGCATTGCTTGTTCTATTTCATATTCGCTATATGGAAGTACTGAACTTTCAAAAGTATCACCGTTTGCCACAAATCTTAACCCTTCTCCATATACATCAGTTACTTCCAACCATCTAGTGCCACGATGATTCCCTGTTTCTTGTGGTACTAAATATGGAGCTAAATTAGTATCAGCATCACCTTCATATATGCCTAGTTTTACCCCATTATCTCGATCGATATAGTTTTCATCTGGACCTAAGCCGTAGAATTTATACTGATTGTATTTACGTTTTAATTTTAACTCATAACCATATGCAGGTAACGATGGTAGTCCGTCAACTCCAAAATATTTAGCAGTTACTTTTACTTTTCCATCTGGTGTAACTGTATAACTTATTACGTTATATACTTCTTTAGCTAATGGCAATTTCCATTTAAATGAAACAGTTATCTCACTTAATTCTTCCTTTACATTAACATCAACTAATTTTTGATATAAACCTGCTTGCAACCATACCCCACGATCGAAACCATGCTTAACACCACGATCATTATCAGTCATCGCTCTCCAAAATGTTGTTTTAGGTGTACGTGTAATATACTCTTTACCATTATAAGCCAAAGATACTATTCCACCTTCAGCTCTAGAAAGTAGCACACTAAACCCATCACCATTTATACCAATATTAACATCACCATGCACAACATTTAATTTTCCAGATACTATTTCATTATCCTTAGTCGATACTTTAGTTACTAACTGTCCGAATGATAATTCATGTCTTTCATTTGCCCAAGCAACACTCTCTTTTAAACAAACATTTACTTCAAAAATATATTCTCCTGGGATTTTTTCAATGTTTGGCCAATCAATAACTTCTTCTTGTTTTGTCTGTGGTAAAACGTTAAATGAATAATCTTTCTGCCATATTTTTTGACCATCACGCTTTACAATAGCTTCAAAAATATACGCACCTGTGTCAATGAAGAGATTGTCATTCTTTATAATTACTCCTTCTTCAGTAACTTTCACTTTGACATTAGCGTATAATTGCTTAACTTCAGCAGCTTTAGGTGACGGTGTACGATCTGCAAAAACAATACCGTCTCCAGAAAATTCATAATCAGTTGCCCTCTCATCAAAATCTCCACCATAACCTAAAACTTTTTCGCCAAAGTCATCAGTTTTTAACATTGCTTGATCAACATAGTCCCATATGAAACCACCTTGATATTGTGGATATTTATCTTCTAAATCTGTATATAACTTCATACCACCTGTGGAATTTCCCATTGAATGCATATATTCACAAGATATATATGGTTTTGAAGGATTTCCTTGCAAATACTCTTCGATTTCTTGAGGTTTAGCGTACATTCTACTTTCCATGTCAGTTGCTTCCTCAAAATCACGATTCCAAGTTACACCTTCATAATGTACTAAACGTGAATCATCTACTTTATGGAAGAAATCATGCATTTTTACGATATCATCACCAGCATAGGATTCATTACCACATGACCATATAATTACAGATGCATGATTCTTATCACGCTGAAACATTGAATTTGCCCTATCTAAGACATTATCTAACCATTCTTCTTTGCTTCCAGGCACATTCCAAGATGGTTCACATTCACCTAATTTTTGCCATGAACCATGACTTTCTAAGTTAGTTTCGTCAATAACATAAATACCGTATTCATCACATAGTTCATACCATCGTGTTTGATTAGGATAATGTGAAGTTCTTACAGCATTAATATTATTTTGTTTGAAAAACTTAATATCATGTAGCATTACATCCTCAGAAATTGCTCTGCCATAGAGATAGTCAAATTCATGACGGTTAACCCCTTTAAAAATAATTCGCTTCCCATTGATTAGCATGATTCCATCTTTCATTTCAAATCTACGGAAACCTATTTTTTGAGTTGCTACTTCAATTACTTCTCTATTCTTTACCAATGTAATCTTCAAATCGTAGAGATAAGGCGTTTCAGCACTCCATTTTTTTATATTTTCCAGTTTTATGTCCATAAATGTTTTCTCACGTGCTTTTTCTTTTCGAGACCAAACTACTTGATCTTCATCATATAACTCTACATTAATTTCTGTATTTTCTAGATTTCCTTCTAACTTAGTATCTAATAGCAAAATTCCATCCTTATAGCTATCATCTAAAGTAGTTTTTGCAAATATATCACGCACATGAACTTCTGGAATTGCATAAAGGAATACATCACGGAAAATTCCAGAAAATCTGAACATATCTTGATCTTCTATCCAACTTGCTGATGAACGTTTATATACCTCAACTGCTAACCTATTTTCTGAATCTTCCCTAATGAAGTCTGTCAGTTCAAAATCATGAGGTGTAAATGAATCTTCACTATAACCAATAAATTTTCCATTTAGCCAAAGATACATCGCCGTTTCGACACCCTGAAATGAAATAAAGATGCGCTTATTTTTTAAAGATTTATCTACTGTAAATGTTTTAACATAACTTCCAACCGGATTGTATTTCCTTGAAATATATGGTGGTCGTAATTCATCTAATCCATCCCATGGATATTGTGTATTGATATACTGCAAATGATCATATCCCTGAGTTTGAATGTGACCAGGAACCTTTATCGTATCAAACCCACTATCGTTAAAATCTTCTTTATAGAATTTTTTTACTCTTAAATCTGGATTTTGTGCATAAGAAAACTTCCATAATCCATTTAAACTTTGTTTTAAACTTGTTTCCTTATTTTGATATTCTTCGTGACTAGCATAAAATTTATGACTTGAATAAGCCTCCAAACGATTTATTGCAAAAACATCGGGTTTCTCTAGCCAACTTAATTTCGCTTTTGTATTTTCCATTAATATCAACCTTTCTAAGAAAATGCTTACATTATTGATTATAACTTATAAATTTTATATAACCAATTACTTTTTACTAAAATATTAGTAAATTTAATAAAAATTTTACTTAGAAAGTATCTTTATAAAATAAAAAGCCATTAGAAATTTTTTCTAATGACTTAATTATTATTATAATTTAGCTGTTAATTTAACATCTGGATATTTATCCATAAACCATCTTTCAGCGAATTCATTTTCGAATAAGAATAATGGCATACCAGATCTATCCTTAACTAGAAGATTTCGTGAACTAGACATCTTTTCATCTAATTGTTCTGGATCAATCCAACGTGCAATCTTATGTCCCATTGGAGTCATAACAACTTCAGAGTTATATTCATTTGCCATTCTAAATTGGAACACTTCAAATTGAAGTTGTCCTACAGCACCTAAAATATAATCTCCAGTACTGTAACTTTGATAAAGCTGAACTGCACCTTCTTGTACTAATTGTTGAATTCCCTTATGGAAAGATTTTTGTTTCATAACATTCTTGGCAGTCACACGCATAAATAATTCTGGTGTAAATTGTGGCAATTTTTCGAATTTAACAGCTTTTTTACCTGTATAAATTGAATCTCCAATTTGGAAGTTACCAGTATCATATAAACCAATAATATCCCCAGCAACAGCGGTTTCCAATGTTTCACGTGTATCAGCCATAAATTGAGTTGAATTAGATAATCTTAGTTTCTTACCTGTTCTTTCTAGGAACACATCCATTCCTCTATCAAATTCACCGGAACAGATTCTAACAAAAGCAATACGGTCACGATGATTTGGATTCATGTTGGCTTGAATCTTGAAGATAAATCCAGAGAAATCTTTTCTATCTGGCTCTACTTCTGAACCATCTTCTGTTTTATGTGCTGCAGGCTTTGGAGCGTATTTTAAGTATGCATCTAAGAATGTCTTAACACCAAAGTTTGTCAGTGCAGATCCGAAAAATACTGGTGTCAATTCACCTTTAGCGATTTTTTCTTCATCAAATTCACTACCTGCACCTTCAATAAGTTCTATTTCTTCTAAAACTTGTTTGTAGATACTTTCATCTTTTAATGGGTTATCTCCTTTTATTTCACCATTATCGTCTAATTCTAAAAAGGCTTGACCTTCATCTTCAGAACGGTACAATTCAATACGATGATTATAAATGTCATATAACCCCTTCAAACCTTTACCCATACCAATTGGCCAGTTCATAGCATAAGATTCAATTCCCAAAACATCTTCCAATTCTGCTGTTAAATCTAATGGTTCTCTACCATCGCGGTCCAATTTATTAATAAAAGTAAAAATTGGAATACCTCTCATACGACAAACTTGGAATAATTTCTTTGTTTGTGGTTCAATACCCTTAGCTGAGTCAATAACCATGACAGCTGAGTCAACCGCCATCAAAGTACGATATGTATCTTCGGAAAAATCTTCGTGCCCAGGTGTATCAAGAATGTTGACTCTTTTCCCAGCATAGTCAAATTGCATTACCGAACTTGTTACAGAAATTCCACGTTTCTTTTCAATTTCCATCCAGTCAGACTTAGCAAAATTTCCACTTTTTTTAGCTTTAACAGTTCCTGCTTTTCTTACAACTCCACCAAAAAGTAATAATTGTTCAGTTATCGTAGTCTTACCAGCATCCGGGTGAGAAATAATCGCAAATGTACGACGATTATTAACTGATTCTTCTAATTGTTTTTTATCCATTTTAAACCTCTCTAATTAATTCTTTTCAAATACCATTTTCTATACTACATAAGAAAAGAGCAGGTTTCAACACCTACCCCTTATATTTCTAATTACTATTTGGAACTCTAATAGTTTGCCCAGCCGTTAATGAGTTACTTGTCCCCATATCATTCAAATCTTGAATAGCTTGTGCTGTCGTTCCATATTGGCTAGCTAACGTTGCTAAAGTATCACCATCATTAACTGTCACTTCCTGTGAGTTTGATAACATAGAAGCTTTACTTTCACTGGCAGCACTCTCACTAGCTTTTCTAGCACTTTCACTTGCAGCGGCAGCACTTGAGGCTGCTGCTTCACTTGCGCGTTTACTTTCTGCTAAACTTTGCTCTTTCTTTGAACTCTCAATCTTACTTTGCTTACTTGCTTCCTCAGCTTTAGAGATAGATACTGATTTGCTATAGCGTTTCTTAGCTTCAACTTTTTTACTAGATTCCACTTGTCTGTTCTTTGTTTCATGATGTGAATGCAGCACCTTACCTGCACCTAATAATAAGATTAGAACTAGTACAACACCTACAACTCTAACTAATCCCTTATTACCTTTTTTCTTTTTATGTCCTTTAACATTCTTATTCAGATTGTTATTTTTTACTTCTTTCTCTGCTTCAGATATTACTGGGTCTTGGCGATGATTGTGATAAAATGCTTTTTTCATTCTAGGTTCATCGCGTCTAGTATATCCATGCTCAAATTGTTCAACTTTGAACTCATTATACACTTTAGTAATATCAAAATTTTCTTGTTCTATTTGCTTTTCTTTTAAGTATTTATTTTTTTCAGGTAATGTTAGACCATTATACCAATCATTTTGATACTGGAATTTACTCATTACAATTTGAGTAGGACCTAATTCTTTTACTTCACCAAAGTCTAACCACATCGAACGTTCACATAGAGTTTCTAATACTAAACCAGTCGTAGCTGTAATAATAAAAGATACTCCATGATCTTTTAAATCTTGAATTTTTCGAATAACTTTTTCAAAGAATGCTCTTTCTAACGATGCAAATACTTCATCCAACAAAACTACTTCAGGTTTGTTAAATAAAGCTATCGATAATGCTAGTCTAGACAACATTCCTGTTGAGTATTCTGATACTGGTCGATATACCCATTGCCCGATTTCAGTAAAATCAATAATCGCCTTAACTACATGATCAGCTTCAATTTCATCATCGTATGCTTGGTCTACTTGTTTTTTTATATTTTCAAGTCCTGTTAACTGAAAATTAATAGAATTTGTCATTGATGCTAAATATATATGGGATTTTGTTGATATAAATCCTGTAGTAGGTTCTTCTAGCCCTGCTAATATTTTTAGTAACAAGGCTTTTCCAGAGCCATTCCTCCCAATCAAACCTATCGCTTCGCCTTCAGTTACGCTAAAAGTGATCCCTCGTAAAGACCAAAAATTATTTTCTGATTTTTTATTCTTATCGCTTAAAAGCGGACTTTTTTTAGTTAAATACTTTATACTTATCTTTTCCATGTCCACTACTCACCTTTTATTTTAATAATAACTATTATCATTATACCTGTAATTTTTGATTATTAAAATACTCTAGTTTTTTATCGTTAACTTATATAAAAAAGGTAGCCTCAATCAGACTACCTCAAAAAATAATTATTTAATTTCTTCTTTTCCTTCGCGTTGCATCAATAAACTAATTTCATCTTTAATATCTTTACCATTATAAAGAACATTATAGATAGCTTCAGTAATTGGCATTTCAATATTTTTTTGTTGAGCTAATTCATAGGCTGCTTTACAAGTATTGATACCTTCAATAACCATGCCCATATCTTGAATAACTTCATCAAGGGCCTTACCCTTACCTAGTTGATTACCTGCACGCCAGTTTCTTGAATGAACACTAGTACATGTAACGATTAGATCACCTACACCAGACAAACCAATAAATGTTAGTGGATCAGCACCAAAAGCAACACCTAATCTACTAATTTCAGCCAAACCACGTGTCATTAAAGCTGCTTTAGCATCATCACCATAACCTAAACCATGCAAAGCACCTGCACCAATTGCAATAACGTTCTTAAATGCTGCACCTGTTTCAACACCTATTACATCTTTATTTGTATAAATTCTTAAATAATCATTCATAAATAAAGATTGTACCTTCTTAGCTGAATCTAAGTTTTCACAAGCTGCCGTAATTAAAGTAATATCTTTACGTGCTACTTCTTCAGCATGACTTGGTCCAGATAAGACTACTACATCTTTACGATATTCACTTGGAATTTCTTCTTCTATTACTTCAGAAATTCGTTTGTGAGAACCTAATTCAAGCCCCTTACTTGCATGAATAATTAATGGCTTTTGTCCTAGTTCTTTTAAAACTTCAACTAATTGTTGAGCAACTAGTCTTATTACTTTAGTAGGTACTACGAATAAAACTGCTGAAGCTCCATCAACTGCCTCTTTAAGATTTGTTGTAGCCTTAATTGTTTCTGAATACTTGTGTCCTGGTATGTAATGTTCATTAGTATGGTTTTCATTTAATTCTTTGGCTTGTGATTCTTTATTAGTCCACAACCATACTTCGTTTTTATTTTCATCTAAAACACCAGCCAAGATACTTCCCCAAGATCCAGCACCAAGAACTGCAATTTTTTCTGTCATCTCGCTCATCCTTACTTTTTAGAGTTCTACTCTTATATGTTATCACTAATCATTAATAGTTTCAGATAAATCTTAATATTTTAATTATTTTTCAATTTTTACTTCATCTGAGGATTCATTCTCTAAAATAATAACTTCCCTTACATGTTTAACAATTACCTTGATGATTGCATAAAATGGTATACATAAGATAATACCTAGTAACCCAGCAATTTTTCCAGCTACCAACAACAATAAGATAATTGTTAGAGGATGGATATCGACTGATTTTCCGATAACATTTGGATATATCAGATTACCATCAATTTGCTGTACGATAATGCAGACTATTATTGCCATTACTGCAGTGTTAAAAGAATCAGTTAAGGATAGGATCAAAGCTGGAACTAATCCAATATAAGGACCGATATATGGAATAATATTAGTTGCCCCAGCAAATATTCCTGTCAATAAGGCATAAGGTACACCGGCAAGTCCATAACCAATAGCTGTACAAATACCAACAAAAATACATTCAATTGCTTGTCCACTAATATACTTTGATAAAGTATTGCTCATATCTTGTAACATTGCTTCAACTTGAGCAGTACGTTTACGCGGTACAAACTTTAAAATACTAGGCATTAATTTATAACCATCTTTTAACATATAAAATAACATAAATGGAACAGTTAAAACTGTAACTGTGATATTAGTTATTGCGGAGATAATACTTCCTAAACTGTTAGTTAATGACTTCATAAATTTAGCTATCATCTCACTACCGGATCCTTCAAAACGGTTTAAGTAAGATTGCAAATCAATATCTTTCAACCAACTACTTCGACTATCATATTTCAAAAAATGTTGGAAATTCTTCTCCAACTGAGAAACATAGGTTGGAGATTTTGTAATTAAATTTTCTACCTGCACAATAATTTTGGGTAAGAGGAAAGCAATTGACATCGCAATAATCGCAAACACTGCTATAAAAACAATGGCGACTGCTCCAGTTCGATTAATTTTAAATTTCCCAATCTTAACCTTCATTAGTAACTTCACTAATGGTAGTAGCATGTAATACAAAAATCCTGATATGATTACCGGGATAAATAAGGTTGAAAAGAATGCTGCTACTGGTTGAAAAACAAAATTTATCTTCATACAAACCCAAATTAATGTTGCAACAATCAAAATTTCTAACGACCAAAACATCAAATTCTTTTTATTAGGCATAGAAACCTCCTCAAAAAACTATTGCTAAATAAGAGAGAGGCTGTGATATAACATCGCAACCTCTTTTTACTCCTTAGAATATATTACATTACAGCGGTAATTCACTGTTGACGCGACAATTCTAAATAACGGTTATACCAAATTTCAACATATTCTTTTGAAAATGGACCTTTACCATTATTTATCCAATCAACTAAAACCCTAACGTTATGTTTCAAAATCTTATCAATGTCTGCCGAATAATGCCACTTATTTCCATGATCCTCATATTCATCGACATCTAGCAAACGTTTTTCACCATTAGGAAAGACTTTGACATCTAAATCATAGTCAATATACTTCAAAGCCTCTTTATCTAATACAGCAGGTGAGGCTAAATTACAATAATATGATACTCCGTTCTCACGAATCATTGTCACAATATTAAACCAATAATGTTTATGAAAATAAACTAAAGCTGGTTCTCTTGTAATCCATCTTCTTCCGTCAGATTCTGTTACTAAAGTATGGTCATTGCAACCAATTAACGCATTCTCACTGGTTTTAAGTACCATTGTATCTCGCCACGTTCGATGTAAACTACCGTCATGCTTATAACTTTTAATAGTTATGAAATCGCCCTCTCGCGGACCAGATATATTCATCATAAGAAAATCCTCCGCTTCTTCATAAACACGAATGTAAATTACACCGATATTCATTGATATTATACCAGATATTTCTCTAAATACACAAAAAGAGCTAATTAATTTACAAAAAATGTATATTATTTAATTACTTTTTACTCAATTTAACAACAGCTTCTACTCTTGCTGTTTGTGGAAACATATCTACTGATTGAATGTACTCAACATTATATATTTTGACCAACTTCACTAAATCTCTAGCTAAAGTTGACGGATTACATGAAACATATACAAATTTATTGGGACGATACTTTAAAATAGTCTCTATCATCTTATCATCCAGTCCAGTTCTTGGAGGATCAACTACCAAAGCATCTGGCACAAAATTATTTTTAGTCCATTTGGCAAAAAGATCTTCTGCCTTCCCTACTTCGTAATGAATATTCTTTCTACCTGATAATTCTGCATTTTTCTTAGCATCTTCTATTGCTTCAGGAATAATATCCATTCCTCTTACTTCTTTGGCGTCTGGTGAAACAAATAAACCAATTGTTCCTACCCCACAGTATGCATCTACTAGTGTTTCATCTTCTTTTAAATCCAATGCCTTTTTCACTTCTGTATATAATATTTCAGTTTGACTAGGATTTAATTGAAAAAATGATCGTGCAGATAGTTCAAATTTTATGTCTCCTAATTGTTCTAGTAATCTATCCGTTCCAGCTAACTTAAAGGTTTCTTCACCCCAAACCAAGGAAGAACGGCTTGGATTAATATTTTGCATGACTGATACGATTTGTGGATATGCTGACATGATTTCGTTTACAACCTGATTTAAGTTAGCACAATTATTTCTTGCCGTTACAAATACTACTTGAACTTGTTCTGTCTTTAGCGTTTGTCTGATTACAACCGTTTTTAAGATTCCAGAATTTCTTCTTTCATCATAAATTGAAATATTCCATTTTTCTAATAGCTTAACTATCTTTCTCATTATTTCCATTGTTAATGGCATTTGAGTTTTAAAAGTTGGTAAATCTACTAAGATATGGCTATTAGGTTTGTATAATCCGGCAATTACCTTATTTCCCTTAACTTTTCTTACTTGAAATTGGGCTTTATTTCGATACTCATAAGGTACTTCCATCCCTAAGGTTGGCCGTAATTCCATATTTTTATAATTAGTTGGTTTGAATTTTTCTAAAGATTGACGAATAACATCTGTTTTAAATTCTAACTGCTTACTATACGCTAAATGTTCAAGCTCTATCCCACCAACATCATAATTATCAACAGGTTCCACTCTATCAGGATTAGCTTTTCTAATTTTCTTTATTTTCGCATTTAAATACTTAGGATGAACTTTAGTTACTTCAGCCAAAATTACTTCACCAGGAAGTGCTTGAGGCACAAATGTTATCTTACGCTTAAAATATCCAATTCCTTCACCATTTATTCCTAGTCTTTTAATTGTTAAAGGAAACTTCTGTCCAACTTTTATTTTTATATCATTCTTTACCTTTTGCATGAATAATCTTAACCTCTCGAATTTTTCTCTGATTTATTATACCATGTTAACAGTAAATATTAGTTGATTTAGGAAGGTCGATTGTGTGGTAAAAAAAATAACGATGATTCAAACTCAAAAGAAAGCTGGACGTTTCAATATTTATATTAATGATAAGTATGCATTTCCAGTTAGTGAAAGTGTCCTAATTAAATATCGTTTACATAAAGGACAAGAACTTGACGAAAATTTAATAGAAGAAATTAAATTAGCTGATGACATTTCTAAGGGCTATAATGCTGCTTTAAATTATCTATCCTATCAACTCCGTACTAGAAAAGAAGTCGAAGATAAATTACGCTCTCTTGATATTCATGAAGATTATATTCCTGAAATTATCAACAAGCTTATTGATCTGGATTTAATTAATGATAAAAATTACGCTGAAAGTTATGTTAGAACTATGATGAATACTTCTGACAAGGGACCTAAAGTTATTAAACTTAATCTCTTAAAAAAAGGAGTTGATGATAATATAGCTGAAGATGCTTTAATTCTTTACACTGACAAGTTACAAGTAGAAAAAGGTGTCACTTTAGCTGAAAAACTAGCTAATCGCTATAGTCATGATTCATATCGTAATAAACAAAATAAAATCAAACAATCATTACTAACAAAGGGATTTTCATATGATATTATCGATACAATCATTCAAGAGTTAGATTTAATTTTTGATGATGATACAGAACGTGAAATTTTATTGGAAAAAGCTAATAAACTTTGGTCACGTTATGACAATTTAGATATTAAGAAGAGAAAATTTAAGATTCAACAAGCTCTTTTTAAGCAAGGATTTTCTTTTAGCGATATTACATCAGCTTTAGATGAAATAGAAGATACTAACATATAATTATGTAAAAAAATATACATCATTATATTTTGATATATGCTATATTCTTCTCTAAAGGAGGATGTGGCGTGAATTTAAATTTAGATAATATTCTTTTAGAGAACTTCAAAGAACAACCCAGCGATGATAATTTTAACAAACTATTTCAAAAATATACTCCCCTTGTTTTTAAATTAATAAATAGTTATCATTTTACTTTTTACGAACGAGACGATTTAATTCAAGAAGCTAAAATTGTTTGTTATTCTTCAGCCTTACGGTATAGGTTGCCATCTAATATTACTTTTGGATATTATTTTCAGATTAATCTTCGCAATAAATATAATTCCCTCTACCGACTAGAACATGCCTATAAGCGTAAATCCGAAAGGGAATCAACCTCCTACGAACAATTGTCTTCTAACTTAAAAGAAGTCGTCATTGGTTCTGATTATAAAAATCACGCTCCTGATAAGAATATTCTGGTGAAAGAAGCTATTCAAGCATTTCTTCACTCTTTAGATGAAAAAAATTGTCGTTTATTTAGAGATATAATTTCTGGTAAAGTTCAAAAGGAGGATATCTTACAAGACTCCAAATTACGTTATCGCTACTATAAGCTTAAAAATCAATATAAAAATAATGTATTTGATATTTTTTTCAAGTAAAAAGCATCTGCTTTATTAATCATAACTAGATTAATAGGTAGATGCTTTTTTACTATCCTAATTTTCCTACAACTTCTAATTTTTCTAATGTTGACTTACCATGTGGTGCTTTGACGATTCTGTCCGAAACATCATTCCCAGCATTATTTCCATGATGAGTTCCACCTTGCCAAGCAGCAACGTTAGTAACATCATAAACAACACCATCAACTGCAATATATGCTTTGCGACCTTCCTTACCATCATAATTCTTTAACTCGTCTAAAGTGAAAATTTTTTCTGTCATGTTAAACGCTTCCTTCCTTTATATTTCTATGTTTATATTATCATAGATATGATTTTTAGTATTAAAAAAAGTCTAAGATTTTTCTCTTATATACTATATTTTTCCTAGTCCGATTAAATTTTTTACTATATAATAACGATATGTGTGTTTGGAGGAAAATATGGTCGAAAAAAAATATTTCTTTATTATTAATCCCATTGCTGGTAATGGTCGTGGACTAGCTGCATGGAAAAAAATAAGGAATACATTACAAGAACAAAATATTTCTTATATCCATAAATACACTTTTCCAGATCAAAAATCAAATCAAGAAATGATTTTAAACACTGTTGATGAAAATCATATAATTGTTGTACTTGGTGGAGATGGAACAATCAATGAAATTCTAAATATTTTAATTGATTGTCATTTAAAAAATCCTATAAGTTATATTGCTTGTGGATCAGGAAATGATTTTGCTAGAGCAATTTCACTTCCTTCCAATCCTCTCAAAGCTTGGGAATATATTCACCATCAAGCCACTATTAAAAATATTTGTGTTGGAAAAGTTAAAATAAACGATATAGAACGCTACTTTTTAAATAATGTTGGCATTGGCTTTGATGCTAGAATTGTTTATTCCGCTAATCATTCTAAATTAAAAATGTTGTTGAATAAAATCCATTTAGGAGCTTTAGTATATGCATCCTTTTTCTTAAAAGCACTTATTATTCAAAAATTTTTTCCTACATTGTTTAAAAATGATGGAACCTCTGTCCAGAAATATAAAAAAACTTTTTTATGCACGATAACTAATCACCCTTTCTTTGGCGGTGGAGTTAAATTAGTTCCTGAAGCTAGTGTTTTTAACCAAAGTATCGATGCAATTATTTTAGAGAAAAGTACTAAACTAGGATTTTTAATTAATTTTCTTCATACAATATTACCGTTTAAAAATCCTAGTAGTAAAAATTGGCATCATCAATATGGTAAAGAGTTTAAAATAACTATCAACTCTCATCAGCCTATTCATATTGACGGTGAAGCAAGTATTATCGACTTAGATACTGTTTCTTTTGATACAATTACTTTTCCATTCCTAGCTTAAAATCCCTTATATCATGGTAGTTTTTTCTCCATAATATAAGGGATTTTATTATTTAGCTAAATAAACTTGATCTTTAATAAAATCAAATGGCTTATGATGTTGATTCAAGTTAACAGGTCTTTCAAGATGAGCCTCTTTCCAAAAAGCTTTCGAGTTTGTAGCACCCTGTTTTTCTCCAAGTACTATCAAATTTCCCTTCCATTTTTTCTGACGTAGATAATGCAATACTTTGATATCTGTATCAGTACTATCTGGACACCATTCTATAATGATATTAGACACATTATTTAAATACTTTTTTACTGCTTCTAAGGCATCCAACTGCTCTACATCTGTCCAAGGATTAGGACGTTCGTTGTCTTGATGACGCCAATCTAAATTGTCAGTACAAATAATATTTTTCAAAAACTTCCCTAACACTGCATTTCCAGCCATAATCATTAACGTTTGTTCATCCGCCAAAAAAGATTTTAAATCTTGTAACCACTCTTGCGAATATATATGCCAGATTCCATATTCTTCAATTATATATTCTCTAAAATCTAGTAAATGACTCTCTAGTTCCATAATATTTGGGAATTCTGTTAAATGTTCTAAAATCTCTGTTTTCGTAAATTCTAAATTAGGCAACGATTTAGTTGGAATATTACCTTTCTTATAACAGTTATCCGCTTCAAGTAAAGTAGTTATTTTCTTTTTAGCTATTGGTAATTTATCGAATTCCACCAAATAGTTTTTTAAATTTTGAATATATTCTTCTTTCATATAGATCTAACCTCTTGAAATATATCGTCTATTTTTCTTTAACCACTATAACCCAACTTTTGCTATAATAAAATAGAAATACGCTAGAAATGGGGTTTACTCATGATAAGAGATATAAATCACGATGTTAAAATTCTTTCTAAAAAAAGTACACCTGCTTCAAAAAATGATATAGCAATCGTTCAAGATTTAGTTGATACTTTAACCTATCATCGTGATCATTGTGTTGGCATGGCCGCTAACATGATTGGTAAAAATAAATGTATTATTGCGTGTCAGTTCGGTCCTTTAATTGTTGCTATGATTAATCCAGTAATAACTAAAAAATCTCAAAAATATTCTACTTCTGAGGGTTGTCTTTCTTTAACTGGTGAGCGTGAAACCACCCGTTTTAATAAGATTGAAGTTAGCTACTTAAACCAATCTTTTCAAAAAGTTCATGCTACTTTTGAAGGCTTTAATGCACAGATTATCCAACACGAAATAGATCACTGTAATGGTATCTTAATTTAGGGGGAGACTTACTTTGGTAAACAAACAACATATTAAAATTTTTTCTCATAATGATTTAGATGGTTTTGGTGCTCCAGTTTTACTTAAAACACTTCAACCATACTTATTTAAAAATGCTACCTTTGACCTAACTACTTGTTCAGCTGGAAATTTAGATAGAGAGTTATCTTACTGGTTTCGTCAACCTTCATTACACCAATATACCGATGTTTTCATCGCTGACATAACACCTGATAGTGACTACTCATTCCAACAACTTGAACAACATTTTCCAAATCATTGGTTAATTTTTGATCACCATGAGAGTGAAGAAAAACTTCGCCAAAAATATCGTCAAAACTGTATTATACCTACTAATACAGATATTAATCCTAGTGCAACAAGTTTAGTCTGGGATTGGGTAAGTCAAAATGTTAATTTCAGTAATATTCCTAGTAAACGTCAAAATGACTTACATTACTTAGTAGAACTTATCCGCGCTTATGATACATGGGATTGGAAAAATGATCCTAACATGGACAGTGCTACACGTTTAGCTGCTGATGAATTAAACCAATTATTCTGGTTCTATCCATTAAGTCGTTCAGAAATGTTTGTCACTGAAGTCTTTGGGACTAGTTGGGAACAATACCGTCAAAACAACAGTCTTTTGATTAATACCTTAAATGGTAGAAGACAACGTTATTTAGATAAACACCTCAAAAGTGTGCTTACCTTTGAACTTGATGGCCACAGTTTTGGAATTGTTTATGCTAGTGATTATAAGTCTGAAATTGCTCATGCTTTATTAAAGAATCATCCAGTCGATGCCGCACTAGTAATAGACAATCGCAGTATTTCCTTACGTAGTAACGGTAAGTTAGATGTTGCTTCCTTCTCTGAAAAATATTTTAATGGTGGTGGCCACTCAGATTCAGCTGGTGGCACTTTAGAATTCAATCCTGTTGAAACGGGAGAACAAGCTGTAATTGATGCTCTAAAACACCAATTTGAAATCAATAAAAAACTAGAGAAGCAAGAAAAAGAAGAAAGTAGCAGTACTTTCGCTGATAATCTTGATCCTGAAATGGCTGCTAAATTGGCTAGTCTATTTAATAATAATTAAGTAAAGAATGTGATTATTTGATAACATTAGGTCTAACAACTTGGAATGAACATCCTGCTTTGATTCACAATGAAGATCGTCCGGTTACACTTTCCGAATATTCTGCTTACTTTCCAACAGTAGAATTAGATACATTTTTCTATGGCATTCCTAGAATTTCCACTGTTGAAAATTGGCAGGCTCAAGTTCCTGAATCTTTTCAATTTGTTATCAAAGCTAACAAAGTTCTAACCTTACATGAACAAAGTGATATTCAGCACATTAATTTAACTTTTCATAATTTTCTGGAAAGTTTACAACCTTTAATAGACAAAAATCAATTAAAAACTGTACTATTTCAATTTCCGCCGTACTTTACTTTAAACAAGAAAAGTACTAATTATTTACGTTATTTAAGGCAGAAATTGCCAAATATTTCTATTTCTCTGGAATTTAGACATAAAAGTTGGTATAACGATACTAAAAAATTAGTTAATTTTTGTCGAGAATTAGGTTTTACTTTAGTTATTGCTGATGAACCATCTCGTCTAGACTCTTCGGTTCCTTTTCTCCCAGTTATAACTAATCCTGATCTAACATTTTTCAGATTACATGGGCGTAACATTGAAGGTTGGGAAAATCCCGGAAAAAATTGGCGTGCCAAACGTACATTGTATCGCTATTCTGATGATGAGTTGTTGGAACTTAAACAAGTAATTCAAAAATTACAGAGCGATACTAAAGAAATTTGTGTAATCTTTAATAATAATTCTGGTAAAGATGCTGCTCCTAATGCCTTAAAATTACAAGAATTTCTAAATATTACTTTTGATAATTTAGGACCAAAACCACCTGAACAACTTAATTTCTTTTAAAACAAATAAGAGGATGATTAACCATAAAAGATTAATCATCCTCATTTTTTATGTATAGAGGCCAACCCCACACTGATTTTCAGTGCGTTATTGACTCTCTGCATTAATTTTTCATCTATATGTGTTACTTTATCTTTTAATCTTTGCTTATCAATCGTTCGTAACTGTTCTAGTAATACTACTGAATCTTTTTCCAAACCAACCTCTTTAGCAACTAATCCTATATGTGTAGGCATTTTTGGCTTTGAGATTTTTGAAGTTATTGCAGCAATTATTACTGTAGGACTAAATTTATTACCAATATTATTTTGAATAATTAATACTGGCCTAACTCCCCCTTGTTCCGAACCAACTACAGGTGATAAATCAGCAAAAAAGATATCCCCACGTTTCACCTCAAAATCACTCATATCATCGACTCCACTCTATTCTTTTAACTCATCTGCATGATCTGAAGAACACTCACAATTCCAAAATTCACCACAAATTTCTTGATTTAAAGCTCCCATTTCCATATAACCAGCTATCAGTTGTTCCAAGCTAGTCTGGTTTTCTTGGATGTGATTCATCAAACTATCATCATTTACAACTTCATTGCTGTCAACAGAATAAAAACTACAATATTCTACAAAATTCTTATCTTTAATAATAGCTTTTACACTTTTCTTAATCATAAAAATTACCTCGCCTTACATTATAATTAAGATATTCCTTTACCTACTACTTGTAAATTCTTGGAACTCTCTCCGTTATATTACACATAATTTCATAATGAATTGTATCGGCATAGTTAGCCACATCTTGAGCTGTAATAACTTTACCATTATTTTCTCCAATTAAAGTTACTTTTGTACCAAGATCATACTTTTTAGGTAGTCTAACCATAAATTGATCCATACAAACTCTACCGACAATTTCACAATATTGACCATCAATCAAAACTTTAAAACCTTGCATTCTTCTTAACCAACCATCAGCATAGCCAATTGGCACAGTTCCAATCCATTCTGATTGAGAACTAGTATAGGTAGCACCATAACCAATGGATGAACCAGCTTCTACTTCTTTAACTGCTACTAATTCACTTTCCAAACTTAATGCTGGCTCTAAATTCCAAGTTTCATCAATCACATCGCCAGAAGGATTTAATCCATACATTGAAATTCCCATTCTTACTAGATTTCCTTCAAAATTTGGATGCCATAGAGCTGTAGCTGAGTTAGCTTGATGAATATATTTTGGTTTCTTTTTCAATACTCCCACTAACTTATCAAACTTTTGAGATTGCTTTTCAAAATATGCTGGGTCCTTACTATCAGCAGTTGAAAAATGTGTAAATACTCCTTCACACTTTAATTGATCAGAATGTTTTTCAATAAAATCAACAGCTTCTTTCAAATCTTCAGTATTTCTAAAGCCAATTCTTCCCATACCTGTGTCTAATGCTAGGTGGATCTTTAAGCTTTGTTTTTCTTCTTGAAGTAGCTTTTGAGCTTCAGTCAAAAATTCTAAAGTCCCTACAGCCACAGACAAATCATGTTTAGCCATACAAACTGCTTCACTCGCTGGATTTACACCTAAGATCAAAATCGGATCTTTTATTCCACTTTCTCGTAAAGCTATTCCCTCATCAATAATAGCCACACAAAAGCCGTTAGCTCCTGCTTCTTTAGCAGCTTTGGCTACAGGAATCATTCCGTGCCCATAAGCATTTGCTTTAACTACTGCAAATAAAGATTGACCATCCTTTAATTTTGAAATTTGGGTTGCTACATTATGCTTAATTGCTTCTAGGCTAATTATAGCACGCGTATTACGATGTTTTCCAATTACCATTCCTTACACTTCTTCTCTCTTACTTTTGCTTAATTAAGAATTTTTTCATCTTAGTCTGCCATGTTAATTTTTCTAATATCACTTCTGTAACTACATATTCACCAGAGTGAGAAATCGAAATCTTGGCCTGCAATTTATTATCTCCAGGGAATTTTACAATTTCTGGTCTTCCAGTCTGACTATCATTTAAAATCTCAATATCTTGAAAGCCAACCTTTTTTCCAATTCCAGTACCATACGCCTTACTAAATGCTTCTTTAGCAGAAAAACGACCAGCTAAAAATTCATACTTTCGATTTCCTTTATATTTTTCAAATATAGCTAACTCATTTACAGTTAGTATACGTTTAGCAAAACTCTCACGCTTCTCTTGCGCTTTTTGAATTTTCCTTATTTCTTGTATATCTATCCCATTTCCATAAATCATAATTACTATTAACTCCCTTAGAATATCACAATCATTTTACCAAATCATCTAGGAAGTTTCATCAATTACTACAAATAAAAACTGACATATACTTTTTACTAGTATACATCAGTTTTCAAACTTAATTAAGCTTTCTTTGTTCTAATAGTAAATCTATTTTTTTTGCCACTTCTGCGCTTATTATCACGATTATTTCTATCGTGCTTATTAAATCTCTTACTACGCTTAAAGTTATCATTACCGCGACGATAATTTCCGTTACGACGACCTTTTTTACGGCGAGGTAGTGGTTTTTCTGGTGTAATCTTAACAGGAACGTCAGAAGCATCCTTCTTAGTCATATTATTCAAAAAGGCTGCTACTACTTCAACTGCATCATATTGTTCCAATAGTGCTTGTGCTTGTGCTTCATAGCGTTCTGTATCTGTATCAGCTATTAAATCTTTAATATCATCTAAAGCACTTGAAACTTGTCCAATAAATGCTTCATCTTGAGTTGGTGGCTTCAATGGATCCATGCGTTTCTTAGTTAATTTCTCGATAACACGTAGGTAATCCATTTCGTTAGGTGTAACAAATGTTACGGAAGTTCCATGGTGTCCTGCACGACCAGTTCTACCAATACGGTGAACATAACTTTCCGGATCTTGTGGAATATCATAGTTATAAACATGAGTAACTCCTGAGATGTCTAAACCACGGGCTGCGACATCAGTTGCTACTAAGATATCCAAATCTCCATTTTTAAACTTACGTAATACGTTCATACGACGTTGTTGAGTCAAATCACCATGAATGCCAGCTGCATTGTAACCACGTGCTTCTAAACCTCGAGAAAGTTCATCAACACGACGCTTAGTTCTACCAAAAACGATTGTTAATTCAGGAGCTTGAACATCAATCAATCTAGTCATAATATCGAATTTTTCAAATTCTTTTGTCTTCACAAAATATTGATCAACTAAATCTGTTGTTAACTCTTTAGCTTTGATTTTTACAATTTGTGGATTAACCATAAATTTTTCGCCAATCTTCAAGATTTCTTTAGGCATAGTTGCTGAGAATAATAAAGTTTGACGTTCAGCTGGTACTGCTTGGATAATCTTTTCAATATCATCCAAGAATCCCATGTCTAGCATTTCATCAGCTTCATCTAAAATCAAATGTTTAACATGAGCCAAGTTAATTGTTCCTCTTTGAATATGATCAAGTAATCGTCCTGGTGTTCCTACTAAAATATGTGGTGTGTGTTGTTCAAGTTGCTTAATTTGACGTCTAATGTCAGCTCCGCCATACACAACTTGGACCTTAGCTCTTTTTTCTTTTCCTAAATGAAAAAGTTCTTCTTGTGTTTGAATTGCTAATTCACGAGTTGGTGAGATTATTACTGCTTGAATTTGTCTCAAATCCAAATCTAACTGTTGTAATACTGGCAAACCAAAGGCTGCAGTTTTACCGGTACCTGTCTGTGCTTGTCCAATTACATCATTACCAGCTAAAACAAGTGGTATTGTTTCTGCTTGAATAGGAGTAGCTTCTTCAAAACCACTTCTCTTTACAGCCTTTAACAAACTTTTATCTAATCCTAATTCGCCAAATTTCAAAATTCTTCCTCCTAAAAACAATAGAAACCGAAATGGTCTTGTGCGTCATAACCATTCATTCGGCTTCTATTAACGTTCAGCCATTATTAAGGCTTCTTTCTCATCATAAATTTACTCTAGATTGGCATTCAATGCTTAAATTAATTCACTTACAACGTTTTCCAAATGAATTCCGTGACTAGCTTTTAATAAAACAATATCATCAGGCATTAATTCATTTTTTAAATCAGAAGTTAAAGTTAGTAAATCATCTTTTTGATAGTGATGAATTTGAGTTGCATCAAATTTCTCTCTTAATTTTTCAGCTAAATACCCCATAAGTTCTCCACATAGATAGACACTGTCTATTCTATCAGGATTAATAGCTTGGGCTAAATCACTGTGCATTTCAGCAGCTTTCTCACCTAATTCAAGCATGTCACCTAGAACAATAATTCTCTTTCCTTCAGTTGGAACTTGTTCAAAAGCGTATAAAACTTCTTTAACTGCTGTTGGATTTGAATTATATACATCGCTCAAAATCTTTGCACCATTTTTAGCTTCTAACCATTCTGTTCGATTGGCTGTTAAATCAAATGATGCTAAAGCTTTTTGCATCTTATCTACTGGTATATGATAAATATTACCCACACTTAAAGCTGCTAAAGCATTGAAAACATTATATGCACCAATCATATTGATCGTGAAATCTACTTCCGGCCAAGTTGCTACTTTAAAACTTGTCTTAGTAGCATCACTAACAATATCCATTGCACGCATATCATTATTATCAAGGCTACCAAAGGTTAGTACTTCTTGACTAACTTCTTTAGCTTTCGTAGTCAATAATGGTTCGTCACCATTAATTACCAATTCTCCATCTTCTTTTAAACCATGTGTAATTTCCATCTTAGCGTCAGCAATATGATCTCTTGTTCCAAAGAATTCTATATGTGCTTCACCAATCATAGTAATTACTGCAACATCAGGTTCAGCTAATTTACTCAAAAAATCCAATTGACCATAACGATCCATACCCATTTCTACTACTAGAACTTCTGTATTAGGTTCCATACTTAAGATTGTCATAGGTACTCCAATTTCATTATTGAAATTAGCAAAAGTCTTATGAACATTGAACTGTGTAGCCAACACTGCTGCTGTCATATCTTTTGTTGTAGTTTTTCCGTTACTTCCTGTAATAGCTACTACTTTAGGATTAATTTTCATTAAATAATGCTTACCTAATTGTTGTAGAGCAACTAAAGTATCAGAAACAGGTAATACTGCAATACTATCTGGGATATTTTCAGAATGATCTTCTTGCCATAGTGTAGCAACTGCCCCACCATTGATTGCAGCTTCTACATACTTATGACCATCATTTTCAGCCACCAAAGGAATAAACAAAGCACCAGACTCGATTTTACGGCTATCGAAGCAAACACTTGTAATTGAAATATCTTCCCATTCTTCTTTAGCTTCGATATTGAGTGCTCGTGCTACTTCGGCTAATTGCATTTTCATGCTCAAACCTCTCCCTTTCAATATTATCAATTTGCAGGTATATTTAACCTCTTAATCATTATAATTATAGTAATCTACCAATTTAGAGTTCTAAATCATTGTAACATATTAACCAGAGTAATGCTTTAGATTTATCATCAATCTTTCAAAGTATTTTCAAAAATTTTCAAAACTTGTGGATTTTTCATAATATCAAAATATATTTCTTCAAATACGCCCTTGAACTCTGATCTATCTAGGACTTGCTTAAATATTTTTGCTACCATCTGTGGATCGTTTCCAAATGCACCACAACCAAAAGCACCTAATATTAAAACTTTAGTTTCATGATTTTTGAAAACACGCAAAGTTGCTAAAACTTTATTATATATATCTTCAGCAATCTTTTCTGCCGGTAAAACTTTATTATTTTCTCGCATTGAAGTTACATCAGGTGCTGCCACAGATACAACATCAGCAAACTTTCCTTTCAAGATTTGGTCTTCTTTTTCATCGCGAATAAATTTAATATCACTAGCATAAATTAAATATGGACTAAATAAAAAATCATTGGGGTTTTGAATATTATGATAATAATATGTCCTGCGGTACTTCTTTAACTCTGGGTATAGAAAACTATTTCGGCAAATTGTTTGTTCTTGCGCATTTACACCGTATTGAAAATTTCCGCCAATTGAAATTGGACTTGCAAAACTCATTACTCCTAGTTTCTTATCTTCAGGAACCTTAAAAATTCTATAAAGTAAATTTTCATCCTTTACCACTATCTTAGTTTCATATTGATTTAATGTTTCCGTTTCTACAGGTAATTCTGTAATTAATTCCGAAGATTGTGGTAGTTGTCGCATTTCTACTTGATATAAATTCATAGTTTTATGAGCTAATAATTGTAATCTCTCTTTATTCATCATTTCACCCCTCTATTTTTTAATCTAATTTTAATTTTATCATATAAAAAATAAAACTCAAATTTCTTATCTTAGTATCAAAAAAACAGCATTAACAAGATTATTCATCAAGTTAATGCTGCTTTTTAATATTCATTTAAATTAATTATTCGCCTGTTTGCAAAATCCATAAGAAGATTAAAAATACGAAGAATAATACATACATCAAAGGTGGAACTTCTTTACCACGTTTTGCAGTAATCATTGTGATTGGGTAGAAGATAACACCTAATGCAATACCGTCAGCGATACTATATGTCAATGGCATAGTTGCAAGAATAACGAATGATGGAATAGCAATTTCCAACTTATCCCAGCTAATACGTGCCATGTTACCTGCCATTAAAACACCTACCATAATCAAAGCTGGTGCTGTAACGTATGATGTAACTACTGTTAACAATGGTGAGAAGAACATACCTAAGATGAACAATACACCAGTTGTAACAGCTGTTAAACCCGTACGTCCCCCTACCGCAATACCAGCAGATGATTCAACATAAGCACCAATTGGAGATGTACCTAAAACAGAACCCACTAACATAGCACTAGAATCAGATAGTAAAGCCTTACCTACACGAGGCATCTTGTTATCCTTCATGAAACCAGCTTGTTGTGCTAAACCAACTAATGTACCAGCCGTATCGAAGAATGTTACCAATAAGAAAGTAATTACAACTACGACTAATTGCATTGTATTAATATCTGTAACATGCTTGATTGCTTGACCAAATGTTGGTGCTAAACTTGGAGCAGATGAGATGAATTGATCTGGTGCTGGAATTAAACCTGTTACCATACCAATGATTGCAGCTACAAGCATAGCGATAAAGATTGCACCTGGAACGTTTAATAACATTAATACTGCCATTAAAACAAAACCAATAATTGATAACCATGTTTGACCTTGGAATGTTCCTAAACCAACTAATGTAGATTTGTTAGCAACGATAATGCCTGCACTCTTCATACCGATAAAAGCAATGAATAAACCAATACCAGCAGAGATAGCATATTTCAAGTCTTGCGGAATAGAGTCAATGATCATTTCACGCAATTTAAATACTGTAATTAATAAGAAAATAATGGCTGCAACGAATACGCCAGCTAATGCTGTTTGCCATGGAATACCCATACCAATAACAACTGAATAAGCGAAGAATGCATTAACACCCAATCCTGGAGCTGTTGCAATAGGATACTTAGCATAGAGCCCCATCATTAAACATCCAAAGGCACTAGCTAATGCCGTAGCTGTAAATACGGCCCCCTTATCCATATGAGCAGCACCTAAAACTGTTGGGTTAACAAATAAAATATAGGCCATTGAAATAAATGTAGTGAAGCCGGCTAAAATTTCACGTTTGATAGTAGAACCGTGCTTATCAATGCCAAAGTATGAAATAACTTTATCTTTCAAAATAATTCTCCTCTTTCGGTTTTAATAAGAAATAAGTACATTCAACTTAACTTACAATGTAAATATACACTAAAAACCGAATATTGTAAATAGTATTTAGCAAAACATTCTAAAAAAAATAATGGAAACTCTTTTTTCATTGAGTTTCCATTATTCTTCATGATTAATTCGATGCCATGATCGGCGTCTCAGGTGAGAGATTCCAATTAATATCCTCTGTAAAATTAGTTCTAGGGGTTAAAGGATTGTGATACCCCCTAAAACTTACTTTAGCATTTAATGGTAAATCCACTAGACCGTGCTTAGATATACTTGCAACTTCTATCGGTGTAGCTGATAAGTTCTTACCTAAAATATTCAATTGTCCATTTATTTTAGTAATACTATTATCATCATTTTCCTTAATGCTAGATGTAACTTTCCATGTACTTTTACTTGTATCTGGAATGGACAAAGAAAGCTTATCACTATCCTTTGTCAGTGATTCAAAACTTCCACCATTATATATATTCTTTACTGAGATAGTACCAAAATCTATTTTATCAGGTACTTTTAAAGTTGGAACTTGAATTTGAACTAAGATAGGATTGGTTAATGTACTTAGTTTCCCATCTACATATACTTTCATCATTAAATATATCTTCTTGCCTGTGAGCGCCTGCTTCTCTAAATATTGTGTAAAGTCATCTTTAGCAGATAATGTCATCCAATCTGTTCCTAAAGTTCCATCAGCTTTCCGATCTTTATTATTCGTAAATTCTGTAGAAACTTTCTTTAAGTCATTAATATTGTCACTCGTTGAATAGAACCAACTATAAGTCAATGTGTGGCCTGTTCCTAAATCACCGGTAACTTTATCAACAAATGATGACTCTAAATAATCTTTTGTATTAATTGAAGCATTATCCAAAGCTTCAGCTGATAATGATATTGCCTTTAATCCCCCATAAGACAATGGAATTTTCAAATTATCTGAAGGAATTTCATAAGTCAACACTGTATCTAAACCATATTTATTTGTATCAGAAGAAACTAATCCATCAACTATACCGCCTAACTTAGTGACATCGGTTGTTATTTCATAAGTTGTCCTAATTTCATTATTAACAACATTTTGCCCGAAAAAGTGACTTTCGCCAGCATTATTTAAGATTGAATTGTCAAACTTTCCAACATTACTATCTTGAAGTTTAGGTGCATTCATGGTTAATGTAGTATTTCTTCCAACATAAAATATTCCGTCTTTTAAAGATTGATTAAAGTTAGTAACATTATTCCAGCCTAAAACAGGTGTACTCATAACAAATGGATATGTGCCATCATCTGCCACACCATTAGTTTTCCAAAAACCATATGATCCATCATCATAAATACAAATCTGAATTTTATCAGCTGTAATATTACCTACTGTAACATCCAACATCCATAATGATGTCCTACTATAATCTTCGATTTTAGTCCTTGTCACATTAGAAATCGTTTGTCCTGAAATATTATTTCCATTTTGCATCACTAAATAATATTTAGTATTATCACTTTTATTCCAATCTTTATAAGCTATTAAAGGTATCTTAATATGGATATTACCAGAATCCTTATATTCTTCCATATAGTAGCCTTCATCTTTATTAATTATAAAACCATATATATTTCTCGTTAAAATTCCATCTGACCTTCTACCTTGTGTCCAAGTTGCAAATGAAGTTGTCGGCCAAGTTACCGCTGCTTTAACAGTATTGGTATTCATTATAGTAAATAGCAATATTAATGCCATACCTGAAATAAATAATAGTAATTTTCTCTTAGTATTCATTTGTACCACACTAACTTTTTAATTTTTTTCTCTGCCACATAATAACTGCAACTAGGCTTGCAATAATCAAAATTAAAATTATTACTACTATCCACAGCATCATTGATATACCTAACCATCCTGTTTTCTTAGTCAATGGTGCTCCTTGTTTTGATGTAATTACAAAATCTTTTACCAGATGCCATTTTCTTTTACCTGATTGTAGGTGCATATCTATTGTATACTTACCTGCTCCAAGTTGGTTACTACTATCGGAGGCTAAAAAGTTAAAACTAGAATTAGGAGCTACTTGATAATTATTTACACTCTTGTGAACCAATGTTTTAGTATGATTCTTCTTAGTTATCTTTGAATCTATTGATAACTTACCAAACATTACTGGTTTCACATTATGTAATTTAGCAGTAATTTCAGGTCCATTCTTCACCGTTACTTTATCTAGTTCCATTTTAGCAATTCGTTTGACTTTAGCTTGTTCAGTTAAAATAATTGGTAATGTCATAGAAAAATGATTTCTTGTATTCATACCACTTTTTTCATCAACATAAGCATTCGTCAATCGTTCTACATAAATTCCCCCAGCAATCGTCCCTGGAAATTTTTGCTTTGGCACTTTTAAATTTACTGTAACTTCAGAACTTGAACCAGCTTTTACTGTGACTTTTTGTTTCAACTCTGTTTTAGAAATGAAGTCTGTAAGTTGATACTTTGCTGTCGTATCTTTTTTATTTTTGAAATTAGTATAATTGATTGTACCATTGTCATTTGTAGTTGCATTTCCAACTTTAATCAGATATTCTATATCTTGATTTTTATTCAAATTAGAAATCTTTACTTTTACAGGCACCGTTGTTGATTTTTTTACATTTAAATCAAAATATCCTGCATCATCCTCTTTTTGTTCATGAGGATATACAGGACTTATTGTAAATTCAGCTGCATTATTAGATATATTATCAGCATTTACATGCGGTAACTGTAAAAAACAAATACATAGTACAATGCTTAGACATAGCTTTACTATCGAATCTGTTTTCAACTTTATCATACCTAACTTAATTAATATTATTCACTTTCTGTTGATGAATCTGTTGTTGCAGCAGCTAAATTCCATGTTAGGTTAGCTGTGTAACTACCTGGAACAATTGCATCATGTCCGTTGAATTTCAAACTTGCATGTTTAATTTCAGAAGTTGCTGTACCTTTTTTAGCACCTGTTGAAGTTGCTACTTGATTAGAAGTACTATTTGGTAAATCTAAACTTGTTGTTGAATTAGTCCATGCCCAACCTTCAGCAGCTCCATCAGAAAATTGGAATGCAAGTGGTTTAAAGGTAATAGTACCATTAATTTTACTATTGCCATTTGTAAAAGCCGTTGTATTTGTAACTGCTAAGTTCCAACCTACACTGCTTAAACGTGTATCATTAACTACAACAGTATTGTTACCGGATAGGTCTGATTCAGTTGTACCACCACTAAAAATAGTATTTGTCTTAACAGTTCCAAATGGGAAACTAGGTACAGCATCTAAAGATAATTTAGCTGTTGTATCTGAACTCTCATCTTGAATATTAAGGGTTGCAGTACTTTGTTGATTGTTAGTATCTGCAGTAGTATCTGCCTTCACTGCTGGTACACTCAAAACTAAAACTCCACCGAGAGCTAATGTTAATAAATTTAACTTTGAAAATAACTTCATTATATTAGCTACCTCCTAAAAAAATTATATTTTTCACAACCATATTATAACACTTTTAACCCAAATAAGACCAAACATTTTTGTAAAAATGTTTTTTATTATCTATACATATCGATTTTAAAATATCATGTTATCATTGATATAATAGTCTTTGTTGAAAATTTATTTACTTTGATAGGAATTGTTTTTATTTATTAACAAGTTTATTTTAATCGATTATAAGTTTATTTTTTATAATAACATTACTTAGCCTTATATTTATAGAAAGGAGGATTTTTCATGTCAACCTCTATTGGGGTTAGAAAATTAGTCGAATTTATCCTAAAAAAAGGAAATTTAACATCTGATACTAATTCACAAAATACTGCTTTAGATGGAATCAGCATTCATCAACGATTACAGAAAAAATTCTCTAATGATACAAAATCGGAAATTGCTTTGAAAAAAGAATTAGACATTGATGGTGAAACTTGGATTATTCATGGAAGAGCTGATGGGATTAAATATATCGATGACCGACCACAACAAGTTATTGAAATAAAAACTTCTAGTCCTGAATTTTCAGAATTGGCTCCTAATACTCTCGAACTTTATTGGGCTCAAGCTAAAATTTACGCTCATATAATTATGGAACAAGAGCAACTATCAGAATTATCTCTTAAATTGATTTATGTACAAACTACTGATAATACAATTTCTGAAGAAACTCAGGTTATTAGTCAAACTGATGCTCAAAATTTCTTTGATAACATTATTGCGGAATTTACAAATTGGATAAAACTTCAGCATCAACTCCAAAAAGAACGTGATCATTCTATTAATGAGTTGGATTTTCCATTTTCATCTTATAGGAAAAACCAACATGAATTTGCTGCTGCAGTTTATAAAACAATAGCTTTAAATAAGAAATTATTAGTTGAAGCCCCTACTGGAACCGGAAAAACTATTTCAACTATTTTTCCTGCAGTCAAGGCTTTAGGTACTAAAAAATGTCAAAAAATATTCTACTTAACTGCTAAACAAAGTACTCGCAAAGTAGCTGAAGAAACTTTACAGTTATTGGTAAAACATGGACTTTCTATTACTGCAATTACCCTAACTTCTAAAGAGCAAATTACATTTCCTGAAGAATTAGATTTAGCAGACGATGAAAATCCTTATTACTTAGGTTATTATGATCGCTTACGACCAGCTTTGATAGATATTTTAACTAATGAAAAAGTGATTACACGGAAAATAGTGGAAACTTATGCTAAGAAACATATGCTTGATCCTTTTGAATTTTCCCTAGATATTAGTAATTCTTGTGATATAGTAATATGCGATTATAACTACCTTTTTGATCCTTTAGTTAAGTTACAACGATTCTTTACCGAAAGAAACTATGGTTATACTTTTTTGTTAGATGAAGCCCATAATCTAGTTAGTCGTTCTCGAGATATGTATACTAAAGAAATTTCTTCTCAACAAATCAAAGATTTATTGAACAAACTCCAAACACTGCCACATCCACCCAAAAAGATTGTGGATAAGCTAAATACTCTTTTAAATGATTTTGATTTGATTAAGGAACCCTTAGTGAATTATCAGCAAGCTGATGTAATAATTGAGGAAAAACTTGCCTCACTGACAAAAAAATTAATGTATTTTTGTGATTTTACTACTGACTGGCTGGCAGAAAACCCACATTTTTCTCTTAAAGATGACTTACTGGAATTTTTCTTCGCCGCTTATGCCTTTGTTAAAATTAGCGATTATTATAATGATAGATTTAGAACACATTTATTTATTACTGAAAATTCTGAGCTACTAATTAGGGTATTTTGTTTAGATTCTAGTGAATTGATTGCTAATAGTCTTAACTTGGGAGGTAGTACTGTTCTTTTTTCAGCGACTTTGTCACCATTGAATTACTACCAAGAAATGTTTGGATTAATTGATAACAGTTTGTTATACCAATTATCCTCACCTTTCGATGAAAGTAACCTTAACTTGTTGATAACATCTTATATTCCTGTCACTTATCAACAAAGTCTTGGAAAAATTATTGATGCTATTCACACTATGATTGCTACTAAGCAAGGAAATTATCTGATTTTCTTACCATCTTATACTTTTTTGAAACAGGTAGTTGTAGCATTTAATCAAGCTTATCCACATATTGACACTGTAATTCAAGAAAACGATATGACTCGTGAACAACAAGAAGATTTTTTGAATTATTTCGTTGAAAATCCAACTAAAATTTTAGTCGGTTTTGCTGTATTAGGTGGTAGTTTTTCAGAAGGAATTGATTTAAAAGGTAATCGTCTAAGCGGTGTGGTAATAGTTAGTGTGGGACTTCCAAAATTAAGCAAAGAAACTAATGAACTCCAAAGTTACTTCAATAATAAACAAAAGGATGGATTTCAATATGCTTATCAACTTCCTGGACTTAACAATATTTTCCAGGCTGCTGGTCGTGTTATTCGAAGTTCTACTGATGTAGGTGTAGTCCTTTTAATAGATAATCGTTTTGCTACTTCTAGATATGCGAAATTTTTCCCACCACATTGGAAATATGCACAGATTATTCACAATCAATATGAACTTGAACAAAACTTATCTACATTTTGGAATAATAAAAATAAAGACAGCTAAAACTCAAAATTTTAGCTGTCTTTATTAGAATCTAAATGATTTATGGAAGTAGAATCCTTGCAACCAACGTGATGAACGTCTGATATTGAAATAAGCATAAATACATAACAATCCTGCACCAATTGTATCAGCAATCAAATCTCCCATAGTATCCATTAACGCTGCACGACCTACAAAAGCTTTACCCGCACTAGTAGCGTAACGTTGTAAATTCATTCCGAATAAACCATCGCAAGTAAACTCATAAAATTCCCAACACACTCCACAAAAAATTGCAAATGATAATGCATAAAGTACTAAGAATCCAGCTGGCATATGTTCTCTTAAGTGCTTAGGAACAATCATGCCATATAGTGAAAATCCAAAACTAGCCAATAAGGCTCCACTTATTAAATGAAGTCCCTTATCCCAATAAGGCACGCTATAAAAATGTAATAATGTGCCTAGATAAACTGAACCATATATAAATAATAAATAAAACGCATTTAGGAATTTAGGCAAGTTAAATCTAAAAAGGCTTGAGGCAATCACAGGAGCTAAAGCTAGTAAAATCCCTGCAATTGTTTCTGCTATGTATAACATACTTTTATGTTCAATAAAACTTGAAACTAATGATACCAGCATTGAAATTTCAATAAATATTAGCATAATTATGTCAAATGACCAATTAAATTTTTTCATATTATAATTCACCTCACAACAAAAAAATCTGTTACCCACCTCAATTATGAGGCAAGTAACAGATTTTGACAAGTTATCCACAATCTTAGTTTGTGAAACCGTATTTCTTGTTGAAACGATCCACACGTCCGTCTGCTTGTGTAAACTTTTGACGACCTGTATAGAATGGATGTGAATCACTAGAGATTTCAACACGGATCAATGGATATGCGTTGCCATCTTCCCATTCGATTGTTTCTTCAGATGTCTTTGTAGAACCTGATAAGAATTTGTAACCTGTTGCAGAGTCCATGAAAACAACTTCATGGTAATCTGGATGAATTCCTTGTTTCATTTCATTTCGCTCCTTTGCCCTGAGTCATTTGCTGAGTCAGAGTTATTCTGTGTATTACAACAAGAAACATAATAACATGTTTCAAAACATTCTGCAATAAATTTTTTATTTCATCATTTTTTCAATTTTACCACAAAATTCAGCATTATCTTGCGAATTACGTAAAAGTTGTAGCACCTGTTCAGTGTCAGAAACTAAATCATTACTCAAGTTTTTACGCAATTTCCATAATGCATCCAATTTCTCTTGTGATAACAACAATTCTTCTTTTCTTGTACCTGAACGTTTTATATCAACAGCTGGGAATACTCTTCTTTCTGCTAATTCACGTGAGAGATGCAACTCTTGATTACCAGTACCTTTAAATTCTTCATAGATAACATCATCCATACGAGAACCAGTATCTACTAATGTAGTCGCTAAAATCGTCAAACTTCCGCCTTCTTCAATATTACGTGCTGCTCCAAAGAATTTCTTTGGCTTGTATAAAGCTGCTGGATCAATCCCACCAGAAAGTGTACGTCCACTTGGCGGAACTACTAAATTATATGCTCTGGCTAAACGAGTCAAAGAATCCAATAAGATAATAACATCTTGTTTATCTTCAACTAATCGCATCGCTCTTTCCAGCAATAATTCTGCTACACGTACATGATTTTCAGGACGTTGGTCAAAAGTTGAGTAAACAACTTCACCGTTAACTGTTCTTTCTAAATCTGTAACTTCTTCTGGACGTTCATCAATTAGTAGTAATAGCAATTTTGCATCTGGATAATTTGCAGAAATTCCTTTGGCAATTGCTTTTAACAAACTAGTCTTTCCAGCTTTAGGTGGAGCAACAATTAAACCACGTTGACCAAATCCAATTGGTGCAAATAAATCTATTACACGTGTAGATAATTGTCCCTTAATTGTTTCCAATTCTATCTGTTTATCTGGATAGATTGGCGTTAAAGCTGGAAAATGATCGCGTTGTTTTGCTTCCTCAGGATCTTTATTATTTACAGAATCGACATGTAAAATCCCATAAAATTTTTCTCCTTGTCGTGGTGGACGAGCTGTACCTGCAACTTCATCACCATTTCTCAAACCAAATCGTCTAATCTGTGATGCTGAAATATAGATATCCTCTTGTGATGGTCCATAATTGATAGGTCTTAAAAATCCATAACCATCTTGATTAGGAACTATTTCTAAAATTCCTTTCATATAGAAACCATTTTTATTTGCTTGTGCTCGAATTACCGCTAAAGATAATTCTTTTTTATTCATTTTGCTATAGTAAGGAATTTTATAAATTCTTGCGTAATTATAAATTTCCTTTAGCGTCATGTTTTCCAATTCAGCAATTGTTAATTCTTTGATATCTTTATTTTCAGATGTCGCCATTACATTTCCCCTATTCTCGGTTATCTGTAATAATTTCTACTTTTACAGACAGACCTTTTAATTTATCTACTATTCTGTCATAACCACGTAAAATATTATCAGCCTTTGTGATCACAGTTGTTCCTTCTGCCATTAATGCTAAACCTAGTAATGATACTCCAGCTCTAATTTCGCTAGCTTCAACTGTTGTTCCTAGTAAGTCTTTAGATCTCTTAACAGTAATAATTCCATCTTTACTAGAAATCTTTGCACCCATTTTACGCATTTCAGGAATATGTTTAACTCGTTCAGGATATAATGTATCAATAATTCTAGAACTACCTTGTGCTTTTAATAATAGTGGAGTTAGTGGTTGTTGCAAATCTGTCGCAAAACCTGGGAAAGGAGCTGTTTTAACTGTGACAGGGACTAATAAATCACCACCAGGAACATAGATGCTGTCTTCATGAATTTCTAAACGTACACCCATTTCTTGTAACTTGGCGATGAATGGATCTAAATGTTCTGTAATAACATTTTTTACTAATACACCGTTACCGTTTGCTGCTGCAAATGCTAAGTATGTACCTGCTTCAATTCTATCAGGAATAATTGTATGAGTATTTGTAGCTCTTAATTCATCTACACCCTCAATTCTAATAACATCTGTACCAGCTCCACGAATTCGAGCTCCCATATTATTTAAAAATGTAGCTAAGTCGACAATTTCAGGTTCTTTAGCTGCATTTTCAATAATTGTAGTTCCTTTAGCTTTAACTGCTGCTAATAAGACGTTAACTGTAGCCCCTACTGAAACTAAGTCAAAGAAGATTCTTGCACCCTTCAAGCCTTCAGGACCAGTCTTGATATATACTTTATCTTTTTCTTCTACAACTTTTGCACCTAAAGCTTCGAAGCCTTTAATATGTTGATCAATAGGACGTGGACCAATATTATCGCCACCAGGAAAATCAACAATTGCTTCACCAAATCTACCTAACAAAGCTCCCATGAAATAATAAGAAGCTCGCAAACTTCTAATAGCTTTACCAGGAAGTGGAGCTTTCTTGATTTCAGTAGGATCTATCATCAATTCCCCATGTCCAAAATGGGAAGAAACATTCATAGACTTTAAAATAATCATCAAATTATGTACATCTAAAATATCCGGTACACTATCAAATCTTACAACTGTGTCCGCCAAAATAGCTGCTGGAATCAGTGCCACTGTACTGTTTTTAGCACCTCCAACAGTTACTTCTCCAGATAAGGTCTGCTTACCTTTAACAATCATTTTTTTCATTTATTTATCTATCCTCTATCTAAATTAATATCATTAAATGGTGCATCCTTAATCACTATAAAGCTTCATGATGCACAGAGCGTACTCTTCTCTTTATCTTACAAGATTAACGCTCTGTTTTCAACGATAATACGGCGTTTTCATTAATATTTAACAATAACTAATATTACTGGAATAATTATTACATATATAACAATATATTAAAAAAACTACTTCCAAATCATCAACAGATTCGAAAGTAGTCTCTATCTATTTTTAATCCAGCTTTTGTCCATTAATGACTGCCATAATTTCGCGATACTCATCGTTAGTAGGTTCAGCTTCCATTGTCTTCAAGGCATGGATTCTTTCAACTGAGCGATGACTTTCCAAAGAAAAATCAGCATCTGTTAAATGATTTTTTTCTTGATATTCAATGATTGATTTTGCAAATGGACTTAACTCTCTAGCTACCATTTTCCCTACCTCCAATTCTATACAATTTAATCATAGCACAATTTACAGAATTGGATAATAAAAAACAATATATCCATAATCAAATACAGACATATTGCCTTTAAATCAATATTACTTACCAGCACTAGCATTAATAAATGCTTGGAATAGACCTTCTGGACGTTGTGGACGTGATAAAAATTCTGGATGGTATTGTGCAGCAACAAAGAATTTGTTTTCTGGAATTTCAACAACTTCAACTAAACGGTTGTCTGGAGAAGTACCAGAGAATACTAAACCTTTAGCTGCCAATTCATCGCGATACTTGTTGTTAAATTCATAACGGTGACGGTGACGTTCTTGAATTACATCTTGGTTACCGTATGCAGCAGAAGCAACAGAACCAGCCTTCAACTTGCATGGGTATAGACCTAAACGTTGTGTTCCACCCATATTTTCAACATCTTCTTGATCAGCCATCAAGTCGATAATCTTATTAGCAGCCTTTGGATTTACTTCACCAGTTGTTGCATCTTCAATACCAGCAACATCACGAGCAAATTCAATACATGCCATTTGCATACCTAAGCAAATACCTAAGTAAGGTACATCATTTTCACGAGCATAGCGAATTGCTTGAATCATACCTTCAAGACCTCTATCGCCAAAGCCACCAGGAACAATGACACCATCATAACCTTTCAATTCATCAGCAACATTTTCAGCAGTTAACTTTTCAGAATCGAAGTAATCAATCTTAACGTTAGCACCAATTGTGTATCCAGCATGTTTCAACGCTTCGTTAACAGAAATGTAAGCATCTGGTAATTGAACATACTTACCAACCAAAGCAATCTTAACTTCACCTGAAAGATTCTTAACTTTATCACGTAAAGCAGCCCATTCAGTCATGTCTGCAGCAGGTGTATCTAAGTGTAATTTCTTACATACAATTTCATCCATGTTTTGAGCTTGTAGATTCAATGGAATTGAGTAGAGTGTGTCTACGTCCATAGATTCAATTACTGCTTCTGGTTCAACGTCACAGAAGTTAGCAATCTTATTACGCATGCTTTGAGAAATTGGCTTTTCAGTACGTACGACTAAAATATTTGGTTGAATTCCTAAACCACGTAATTCCTTAACACTATGTTGTGTTGGCTTAGTTTTCATTTCTCCAGCAGCATGTAAGTAAGGTACAAGTGTTGTGTGGATGTAAACTACATTTTCACTACCTACTTCAGACTTCATTTGACGTAAAGCTTCCAAGAATGGTAATGATTCAATATCACCAACAGTACCACCAACTTCTGTAATTACTACATCAGCATCTGTGATTGTACCTGCACGCATGATTTTTTCTTTAATCATGTTAGTGATATGTGGAATAACTTGAACAGTTGCACCTAAGTAATCGCCACGACGTTCTTTCTTCAACACTTCAGAATAAATCTTACCTGTTGTTACGTTAGAATACTTGTTTAAGTTAATATCAATAAAACGTTCATAGTGACCAAGGTCTAAATCCGTTTCTGTACCGTCATCTGTCACGAAAACTTCTCCATGTTGATATGGACTCATTGTCCCTGGATCTACGTTGATATAAGGGTCAAACTTTTGAATTGTAACTTTTAAGCCACGATTCTTCAACAAACGTCCGAGTGATGCAGCTACGATTCCTTTACCTAATGAGGAAACAACACCACCAGTAACAAAAATATACTTGGTCATTATAACTCTCCTTGTGTTAAATTAATTATTTAAGGACTATCACAAAAACAAGAAACTCCCTATTCGCTTATCTTTGAATAGGGAGCCTTATTATCCGTTCTTTACTTCATAACTCATATGAAGTGCCCGTATTGTATTCTACATACTCTTTAGGCACACGTCAAGAATTAAATCTTAATCTTGATTTTCTTCATCAAGATCTGCGTCAGAAAATTCTGTTAATTGACCTTCAATTCCGTCAGCTAATTCATCTTCTGGATCATCGCCATCATCAATATCATCTAAATCTTTAGTATATTGTTTTAATTCATGACTACCTTCATCGTCGTCATCATCTTCATCATCATAATCATTGTCAAGATCTTCATCTTCTGGATCATCGTCATCATAGTCGATAACATCATCATCATCAGAAACATCGGCCAAGAAGGCGTTAACTTTCTTACGTTTCTTACGTGGACGTTCCTCGTCTTCTTCGTCTTCGCCATGAACGAGTGCTTCGTCAATGGAATCATATGGATACCATGAACGTAACCCCCAAACATTGTCCCCTAATGAAATGAAGCTACCATCAATATTCAAATCTGTATAGAATTGTGCTAGACGGTCACGAATCTCTTCATCAGACTTACCAAGATAGACTTGGATTTCGTTAGTTAAATCAGCAAATGCCATTGTTTCGCCACGTTGATGTAAAATCTCATGGGCTACTTCAATCATAGACAATTCATCTTTATTTGCATCTTTGAATTTTTCAAGCTCCAAACTGGTACACGTCCTTTCAAACAGTTTACTCTTCATACTACAATATTAAGCAGTAAATTGCAATCTAATTTTGTATTCCCCAACAATTTTTTCTTGGGAATATAGTAAATAATCTACTTCTACTTTAGCAGAAATTGGCATATCTTTCTTGGAAATATTGACTTTATTAGTCAAAGTTTCAATTGGGATTACCCCATATGGTGTTTTATATGTGGTTGATACTCTCTTTTGACTAGCGAAATATAATCGCATCTTCATCTCGCCTTGTTGACGATTTAATTGAACTTCACCATCATCAGTGATCTTAAAGGTTACTGTTGCATCCTCATGTTGATCATGCTTTTCTTGATAGCGCAAATAAATATTTGATCCCATTTTTACATATTGTCCATTAAAAGTCTCAGTATACTTGGATACTTCACCATCTTGTTTACGAATTGTTTCCACTTTTACAACAATAGGTGTTCCATTCTTTAATTCCATATGATCCTTCCTTCAAAGTTAATTTATATATTTTGTGATTACATTCAAAAAAGACAACTAACACTTCCAAAATAGAAGTTAAATTGCCCTTTATTCTCTATCTTAAACTAATAAATAGTCCAATAATTTAAACAAAATTTCTTTATTTTCCTTAGGTACTCCATGTTTTATTATATCTTCTGGAGTTTGATGTAATGCATTATTTTGTAGTGCATAATTACCGTCATTCAAAGCTACTTCTCGCACAGAATCTTCATCTTGTTCAAAATGAAATTGCAGACCGACTACATTATCTCCCAATATAAAGCCTTGATTTTTAACTGAATCGCTACTAAATAACAATTTAGCTTCTTGTGGTACCTCAAACATTTCCTCATGCCAATGAAATGCAGTAAAGCTGTCAGGTAGTTCTAATTTAATATCACATTGGCGATAAACTCTTGCCCAACCAACTTCCTTGTATGGTGATTTAGTTACTTTATATCCTAAAGTTTTAGCAATTTGTTGTGCTCCATAACAGAACCCAATAATTGGCTTCTTTCTAGCTAACAGTTCTGCAATTATTTTTCTTTCTTGCACAATCCAATCTAAATCATCATTAGGACTCATAGGTCCACCTAAAATTATTAAAAAGTCAATCTCGTTTGCTTGTGGCAAAATCCCAAATTGATAAGGATGATAAACATATAACTCATGCTTATGCAAATGAGCATAATCTCTAATCATGCCTAAACCTTCATTGGGTGTATGCTGCAAAACAGTAATTTTCATGTTTTTCCTTTCTATCGACGGCAAAGTTGGGAGTAGGTTTCGCCTGCAAATACCTATATTTACAAATATATTATAGCTTAGATATTATTTTTTTCAATTTAAATCGCATTAATCTGATTTTAATTAGTATTTTATGCTAGTATTAATATTGAAATCCATTACATTATATTTGGAACCTAGGAGGCAAATTTTTGATTTCCGATTACAAACATCAAATGTTACCTATGGAGAAAGTTCTTCGTGACCCAATCCATAATTATATCTATATTCAACATCAAGTTATTTTAGATTTAATTAACACTAGAGAATTTCAACGTTTACGTCGTATTCGACAATTAGGAGTCGCAAACTATGTATTTCATGGTGCTGAACATTCTCGTTTTACCCATTCTGTCGGTGTTTACGAAATTACTCGCAAAATTTGTGATTTATTTCAACGTAACTACCCTTCAAAAGAAAAAGGTGATGGACTTTGGGATGATGATGAAAGATTAGTCGCCTTATGTGCAGCACTTTTACATGATGTTGGTCATGGCGCTTATTCACATACTTTTGAACATATTTTTCATACCAATCATGAAAAAATGACGACTGAAATTATTACTTCATCTCACTCTGAAGTTAATGCTGTTTTACGCAAAGTAGCTCCTGATTTTCCAGAAAAAGTTGCGAGCGTTATTGAAAAAAGCTACCCTAATCCTCAAGTCGTTCAAATGATTTCTAGTCAAATTGATGCTGATCGAATGGACTATCTTTTAAGAGATTCTTATTTCACTGGCACAAATTATGGAACTTTTGATCTAACTAGAATTTTAAGAGTTATGAAACCATACTCTGATGGAATTAGCTTTGATATGAGTGGTATGCACGCTGTTGAAGATTACATCGTTAGTCGTTTCCAAATGTATCAACAAGTGTATTTCCACCCTGTATCACGCTCAATTGAAGTTATTCTGAGTCACTTATTAAAACGTGCCAAATATCTTTATAAAAATGATAAAACAAATTGTCTCGGTCCAACTAATCTACTCTTTCCATTTTTTGAAGGTGATTTTAGTTTATCAGACTACTTGAAACTTGATGATGGGGTTTTGAACTCATACTTTTCACTTTGGCAAGATAGTGATGATAAAATTTTGAGTGATCTGGCAGATCGATTCTTAAATCGCAAACCTTTCAAATCTGTAAGAGTAAGCGAAGATACTCGTTACTTACTCCCTACTCTTCGAAAATTAGTGGCCGATGCCGGATTTAATAGTGAATATTATACAGCTACCAATGATAGTTTTGACTTGCCTTACGACACTTATTCACCATCGCAAAATAAGCATCGCACTCAAATAGAACTTATGCAAAAAGATGGCTTATTAATTGAACTATCTCAGGTAAGTAACTTAGTGGCTGCTATTTCTGGTAAAGTCTCTGGCGATGAACGTTTCTTCTTTCCAAAAGAAATGAAATCATCTGAACAGCAATTGGAATTATTCGGTCCAATATATTCTGAGTTTCAGAGTTATCTAAAAAATGACACATTAATCAAAAAGTAAAGGACGAAATTAATTATGAGTAAAATCAAACTGATCGCAACTGATATCGATGGAACACTAGTTGATGATGCCAAAAATCTTTCACCTAAGACAATCGACGTTTTAAAAAAAGCAAGAGCTAATGGTATTTATGTTATCTTATGTACTGGACGTCCGCTAAGTGGCGTCGCTAATCTCCTATCTCAATTAGGTTTAGATAATGATGATAATTTTGTGATTACACACAATGGTGCTCAAGCTGTCAGTGCTAAATCTGGCAAGGCTATTTTTAAACATTTATTAGACTTTTCTGATTTCAAACACCTTGAGGCTATTAGTAAGGAACTAAAAGTTAATATGCAAACTATTACTACTGATTCTCAAATGTTTGTTACTTCTCCTGATATTAATTATTATTCTGTTTTAGATACTTTCTATACACATATGCAGCTGAAGTATCGTCCTGTAACAGAAATACCTGAAGATATTGAAATTGCTAAAATTATGTGGGCAGATTATCCAGAAAATATCGATTCAGCTCTCCCAAACTTGCCAAAAGACTTACGTGACAAATTTGATTGTATTCGTAGTGAAAAATGGTTCTTTGAATTTATGAATCCATTAGCAACTAAGGGAAATGCTGTTATTGAATTAGGTAAACATTTAGGTATAAGTGCTGATGAAATCTTAACAGCTGGTGATCAAAATAATGATCTTTCCATGATAGAAAAAGGTGGATTTAGTATTGCGATGGGCAATGCAATCGATACAATTAAAGAAAAAGCTGATTATATCACTGATACAAATAATAACGATGGTCTAGCAAAGGCTATTGAACAATTTGTTTTTGATAATTAGCTATTGACTTGTAGCTAACTTCAACTTGTATAGTAAGAGTAATAATTATTAGGATGTGATTACATGTTACTACTAGCTTTAATTCCTGTTTTTATGGGAAGTGGACTAGCTATTCAAACTGCAATTAATTCCAGACTAGGTAGTGTATCTGGCTCTTCCTTTCTTGCTTCAATGGTTTCATTTGTAGTTGGAGCTATCTTTTTAAATGTCCTGCTCATACTTACAGGTACTTCTCCTTTAGTAAATATGACCACAATTACTAGCAACCCTTGGTGGATTTGGCTAGGTGGTGTTTTAGGAGTAGTTGGACTAACTACTAATATCTTACTTTTTCCTAAATTAGGTAGTGTACAGACTGCTGTATTACCTATCTTTGGTCAAATTGTCATGGGACAAATTATTGATCAATTTGGTTTATTTGAATCTCCAATTTCTAAATTCACTTTTATTAAAATGGTAGGTTTATTATTAGTAGCAGGTGGCATGCTACTAGCAACTGGTGCTTTTATGCCTAAAGATAAAATGGCTAAAAAACAACACTATTTACTACCTTATCAATTATTAGGAATTTTTGCCGGTGTGCTAATGGCTACTCAAACTGCTATAAATGGTCATTTAGGAGTTATTTTAAAATCATCGTTGCATGCTGCGATGATTTCATTTACAGTTGGTGCTGTATTGCTAATAGTTATTGTACTAATCCTTCCTGTACAGATTTCAAATTTAAAGTTAGCTTATCAAGGTTTTAGCAAACAATGGTGGATTTGGATTGGAGGATTTTTAGGTGCCATATACGTTCTAGGCTGTGCTTGGCTAGTTCCACAAATTGGCACCGGTCAAGTAATTGTATTAGTATTATTCGGACAACTTTTCTTCAGTGCAATTATTGATCAATGGGGCCTACTTCATTCCAAAGTTAATCCTATTAATCTAATGCGTATTTTGGGACTTATTACTATGTTTATTGGTGTAGTTGTACTTCATTTTATATAAAGAATATTAAAAGACTGATAATCTATTCTAGTTTTGTAGATTATCAGTCTTTTGTTATTAGCTATGATTTAAAATTTATAATTTATATCATCGTATTTAGCATCACTTTGTTGGTTGGCTAAATCTTCGCTTGGATAATAAACATAATCTGTAAGATCATTTGCCCCAAAACCGTAGAGAACAAGTGGTACTTTTTGTCCGTTAATTTCTTCTTCATGTGTAAAGAAATGTTCACCACCGCCTTGAAGTTGATACCAGCCTCTCATGCTGATACCATTAGCGCCTATATTACCAGCACTTCTCCATTCTTCCTTACTTTGACGTTCAGATTCACTGACATCAGAAGGCGTATCTTTAGTTCTTTTATATAAAACAGCATGGTTTGTTTCGCCATCTGCACTAATAAGTGTAATTTCATGTTCAGAAATCACTAATTTTTTCATTCCATCTTCGCCTTTAGAATACCATGTTCCTCTCATCGCTTCTGGCGTAGTTACGTATCCTCCACGATCTTCCCCTAGATCTTCAGAACTTTGAGTACTGCTACTTGACGATACTTCAGATGACAAACCAGTTGATGAACTTTCTTTTTCACTTGATGATTCTTTCTTCTTTTCAGAATGTTTCTTCTTACTTGAAGAATTTTTTACTAATTCTGCTTTAGAACTAGCACTTGATTTGTGTTCACTAGAATTTGAACTACAACCGGTTAAAATTAATAAAGTACTTAAAGCTGCTAAAATAACCCATATAGTCTTTTTCATTATCTTTCTCATCCTTTTTATTGATAATATAGATCTTCGTATTTAGTATCACCTTGCTGATTTGCCAAGTCCTCACTTGGATAATAAACAGCATATGTCCAAGCTTCTGCTCCGCCACCTTCAACAATTATTGGAACTCTACTACCGTCTATTTCTTCTGTATGTGCTGCATAATATGCACCCGCACCGGCACTTTGGTACCATCCTAAAATATTAATATATTGCAATCCACGTATATTTGCATAGCGCGCATCCCCCCACTCTCTTTTAGCATCAATTTCTTTCTCGCTTACTTGAGTTGGGGTTGGGATTGTTTTCTTGTATAGAATTGTCCGTCCACTTTGTCCATTTGAATCAGTATAAGCAATTTCACGTTCAGAAATAACTAATTTAGTCGTTCCACTTTCACCTTTAGAGTACCATGTTCCTCTCATTGCCTCTGGCGTAGTCACATATCCCCCACGTCCTTCGCCTAAATCTTCTGTTGCTTTAGTCAAACTCGAACTTTTTGCACTACTACTTGATGATACTTTTGGCTTTTCAACATGAGTAGCTTTACCATCAAAGATGTTCACGAAATTTTCTTTAAGTGATTTATTCTTAGTTTCACTCCAATTATTACCACTATCTTCATTTACTAAAACGATAGGTTCCCCATCAGCTAAAGTAAATGCGTAAGTTATACTAGAACTTGAAGAGTTATTGTAGTTATAGATAGCTACAACATTATAGTCATTTTTACCTGTTCCTTTTTTGTTCCATGCCATTGAAACATCATGTCCATCTACCGTAGCACTATCAAAATCTTGAGGATAGCTCATTCCTGAAGCAGTTTGGATATTATTAGTTCCATCATACTTCGTATAGGTTTGATCCATAGCCTCTCCCCACTGTTTCATAAAATCTTCTAATCGACTATCTTTATCATTATTCCATAAAACACCTGATTTCTTCTTAGTTACACTTTTTTGTTTTTCTTTACTTGATGATTGTTTAACTACTTTAACCTTAGAAGTTACATTTGACTTCTTACTAGAATTAGAGCCACAACCGGTCAATATGAGTAACGAACTTAATATGACTGAACTAATGATAGTGAGTTTTTTCATAAGCAATCTATCCTTTTCTATAGTATCTACCTATATTATATCAAAGCTAACTATCACTCAGTCTCTAATTTTTTAATATCAACAATCTGCCACAATAGTTTATTTTTCTTTTGCTTAATCTTTTGGGTTATTCTTACTTTGTCATCTTGATTCAAATCATATTCTTCAACCATCCATGCAGGAATACGTTTATTTTCATAATCTGTCACAATGAGATCTCTATTATCCCAAGGATCCAAACCTTTTTTATAAACACCCTCATAATTTTGGATAAACTTCGCTTTAAATGTATAATCTGTGGTTTCTTCTATATCGCCCACCAATTCAAAGCGTGGCTTCATTCCAGCTTTTTTCACTTTTTTAGGTACCAACCTAGCAAAATAACATTCATATAAGTTTATTTTTTTCAACAATTCTTCGTCAATAATAATTCCTTCAACTTTTTCGCCATTTTTGTCTAAAACAACAATATCAATGAATTTCTTTCCATCAGAGCCAATGACATAAAAGTTACGTTTTTCTATTTTTTCATTAAATTTCTGCTCAATCATCTTAGTAAATTTACGATAAAATTTTTTGTTACTTTCAGGCAATTGAGTTTCTACATACCAAGGAAGATTTTCAAACTTAGCCTTATATTCTTTGTCCTTAATCTTAGATAATTCAAACTTAATTGGACCATAGTATTCTGAATTTTTAGCTGCGATTAAATATTCTATGACTTCTTTTCTAACTTCGTCGCTATCGCCTTTAGTTCTTAAAAATTCAAATAAAGCTGCTATTCTAAGCTCACTATCATCTTTTACAAAATCTGCATAAGCTTTCCAGAGCCAACTATTACCTCTATCAGTTACCAAGAATTTATCGAATGCTTTATCAGCTTCTTCATCAAAGTCATGATCCAATAAAATCTTGCAATAATAGTATCCAATCCATTTATTTTCCTTATAATTTTTAAAAATTATATCTTCTAACTTATCAACAATCTCCTGCACTTGTTGGTGAGTCAAGAAACTATTTTTTTCTTTAGCTAATTTCAAGAATATCCTTAAAAACTCTCCAACAGCTTTATTACTAATAATAACTTTCTTCACCTCAGAAAGTTTCTCTAGCCACAAATCCAAGCTCGCTAAAATATCCGAATTTGTTCTTGATACTGCTGCATAATAACTACTCAATAATTTTGAAAAGTCACTTGGATAAGGGTGAGAGGGATTATCAGGATTCTCTACTTCTTTAAAGTTCTCAACTACAAATGACTCATCATTCGATAGTACCCAAGTCATTAATCTAAGGTATTCTTTAGGGTTGCTGATATTAAACTTAGTAATTACTAAAGCCTTGTTAAATTCTGTGACTTTATTTTCAAAGATTGTTACTGGCAATTCAGCTATCAATGTATCTGTTAAATTCTCTAATTCCTTAGGAGTAGTTTTATACACGAGATAGATTATATTCTCACCAATACTTTCACGTACCAAGTCATCGTTATATGATAACTGTTCCTTTTTCTTCAAAAATCTACCATATTCTTGAATTAAATGTTTTTTATCTTGCACATATTCCACATATCCATAAACTCGAATAAAATCATTAATCAAGTTCTTGCCATAATGTCCTCTATATTCGCGTAATCTTTTCGTCTTTTCCAAAGCAAAGATTTCAAGCACTACCTTTAAGTATCTTTCTACACTATCTGCTCTATTACATAGCGATTTTGCATAGCCTTGCATAATCTGGATAAATTTACTAGCATATTCTTTGTCTTTCATCACATTTTTAGTAGGAGCCAAATAATCATCAGGTATTTTGCTAAAATCTAATACTTTTTCTACTAGATAAATATATCCATTTTCTCTTTTAGTAATCTCAGCTTTATTATTACCCAATTGATAGTATTTAATCTGTGATAAGACTAGAATCAACTCAAATGGTGTTCCAGAAAAATGTTCTCTATCTATTTCTCTAACAACCAACTTGCAGCATCTATCAATTGCTGCATAATCTTTTGATTTATATTTTTCCCAAATAATAGCTGTTATCATTATGCCTAATACTTTACTCATATAAACATAACTATCTTTATATTTTGAATAGAAATTTAAAATTTCATTCACAATAATTTGAATGTCAGAATGTAGGAAGCTCTTGTTTTTTATATAACAATTTATTAAATCGCCTAAAAAGCCACTTATCCCTACCATTTGATTTTTTCCAGAATAATAGTTATCGGTACTTGTTAATTCGCTATCCCAATCAGCTAGATTAAATTCTTGATTTACAAAAAATGTAAATGAGGTTGTTACTAGCTCATGTAATTCATCCCATTTTTCTTGCTTACTAAGTTCCCAAGCTTTTCTCATTATTTGTGCTTGCGTGAGTTTTATATACAATGAGAAATATCCAATTTCATAATCATTAGAGAATATAGTCTTTTGAATCTCGTAGTTTTCTTGAACAATTCTCATGTATTTCGTAAATTCACTATCAGTTTTTAGAAAATCATACAATACCCATACTGCAGATACAGTTACATCTATGTTATTTTGCTGTGCTAATTTACATACATGATAAGCTTCTGCTAGTCTACCATCTTTTCTTAAAAAACTAATCTCATTATTTAATCCATCAACATCGCGAACTGCTATCATTTTTTCAACATCATTCATTGTCCGCACTTCCTCTAAAATTTGGATTTATCTTCTTAAATTCTGCTCCAATCAACTCTAATTTATCAGCTATTTCTAGCTTGCTACGAAGTGTTGCTTTAGTCCAAAATTTTCGACTATTATAATATGCTTGCATGACATAGTTGTTATTTTCAATATCACTTAGATAAATCAAAACAAAATATTGTTTTTCAAAATTTCTATCATCGACATTAGTAACAACTAAACCATTATTTTCAGAAATTTCTTCCACCTTATCTACTAAGCGAGCAATCTTTTCATCATTAAATTGATACTCTTCAATCCTAGTTGCCGTTTCTCTTTCTTTTTCAAGATTCTTCTTTTTGCCAATAAATTCATTTGAGATATCAAAGTTACCAAATAAACTGGTTGCGTTAAATACTAATACATTTTTTATCGCTCTTGATAAAGCTGTATAAGTCCAACGTAAACTAGATTCATCTAATCCATTTCTGTCAGTAAAATCTACATATACATCGTTCCATTCATTTCCTTGAACTTTGTGACCAGTCATCGCATAAGCATATTTCACTTGAATACTATTATAAAATTTATCCTGATAAATCTTGTCTAATAGTTGATATCTTTCACATTCATTTTTAGGATCACAAATCGGATGTTTTTTCAAAAGTTCTCTTATCCTATCCTTATCTGATACAGATAATCCACTTTCTCCAACATTTGCTAATTTCTTTATGGCTGTTTCCCAGTATTCATTATTACTTTTAATATGACGACGATGTTCTTCTGGAGTTTCTGTAATTCCTATACGTTCTTCAGCATCGTAAAATAGTGCTGTCCTCTCATCTGATGAAAGTTGAGAGTCATCTGAATTTAGAACATTTTCTAATAAGTAGCTCACATACTCTTTTCCTGTTCGTTCTAAACGATACTTAACCTTTACATAAGACAAAGTTACATCTTGGTTATTAACTCTTACATTACTTGACTTTCGATCATAGGTTGCGATTATTTCAGCAATATCTCCAGTGAAAAAGTCCTCATTGAACTCATTACTTGCAGCATCCATTACAAGTAAATCATATTGATTTTTAGAAAATACTACTAAATCACCACTACTAATTAGCGCATCTTCCATATTTTGAAGTTTTCTACGAATCAATTTATTATATTCTTGAGCTGCTCTAGTTGAATAAGTTACTACTACCTTATTTCTCTTATTGTCACGATTAAATTGCCCGGCAATCTTTTGTTTCTTTTCTTCCTTGCTCCAATCAGCCTCATCAATATTTCTAACATTACCAGTATTTTTAAATTCATAAGGTATTATTTTTTGATGATTTTCTACACTAGTAATCAATTCGGCATATTTATCTATACCTCTAGCTAGTTCCCCATGCATACGATATTGGGTTTTCAATTCGTATTTCATAGTATTTAAGCCTAATTCTTCAAAATAAGTTTGCTTTAAAGCTTTAGCACTAGTATCTCTAATTGGTAATAATCGATATTCATCGCCAATAAATATTATTTTGACATTACCTTTTTCAAAAATCTGAGTAGAAGTCAACAAGTCCGTTAATAATTTTCCAGAACCAAAATGCAAATTTCCCCTATTGTTTTCTTCATCAGAAATGTAAGAAGCATCGTCTATAATAAAAACATTCTTATCTTCTTGTTTATTCAATTTGAAATCAAATATCAAATTATCCCCATCATCAATATTTTTTGTTGCTCTTCGATAGATTTTACGATAGATCGTTTGACAATCTTGTTCTGGAATTTGAGGAAAGTTTTGTTTGATTAGACCTACAGATTGACCTGTAGGAGATAAGATCTGTGCTTGATAATATTCAGATTCATTATTCTTATTTACTAATTCATAAATTTTTCCAGCTAAAGTCGACTTTCCACTACCAGCTCGCCCAGATACTATTAATACCTGCGTATTACTCTTTAAAAAATTCTCTACTACTTGCAACGCTTCTTTTTCAAATTTCTCGTTATCCATAGTTTCACTCATTTCTCTTTACGATTTCCTCAGCACTTTTTATTTGCTGATTTATCCATTCTTTAAATGATATCTCATCTTTTGAATCTTCATCATCTTGCTTTTCTTCTCTATTAACAACTTTTTCAGCTAAACTTATTTGCTTTTCTATCCACTCGTCAAATGTTAATTCAGGCTCATCTGAAATTCTAGGCTTCTTTAAGTTGTGAACTGTTCTTTCTTCACTCGTAACTTTTAACTCTATATCTCGTACATTTTTTCCTTTTTGTACCCAAGATACTTTACCATTACTTGCAATAGTTAAAACATCAATGATTCCACCCACTGTTTGATTATTGTCAAAAAAGTTACGCCTAATCATAGTAGCTAAAACTAATTGTTTAGCAAAATTAGCCACCTTACCTAAGGTTAAACCATTAATGTATGCTCGATAAAATTTGTTATAGTAATCATCAACTGTTCTTTGAAATGCTTTTGTTATTTCAATAGCATCCGCACCTTGATATTTCATATACAACTTATCATAAAAGGCATCGCTAACTTTTCTATCTACCCCTAACAATAAAGCATCGGCACCATCACTTTGGGCAAATTTATATAAATTACTATAATTAGGAGAACTTGATATTTCCTTTATTGAGAAAATTTTACTATCTAAAACACCATATAATTCACTATTCCATAATGAACAATAATTTTCTTTCTTGCCTTTTCCTGCTAATACAATTCCTGTCGTATAAAAATTGGATACAGTTTGACTAACTAGCATATAATACGCATACTCTAGTTCTTCAGTCGTATACTTATTATCTTCACTAATCAAAAACTGACTCATTCGATCTTGATTCATGAATTTCTGAAACTCTTGAAAAGTATAGGGTATTTTTTCTTCTTGAATTTCTTTTTTTACTTCAATCAGATTTCCTAACAAGTCTTGAGTTTTGTAAGTGCTATGTAAATTGTTCAATATATCTTCTAGTTCCTGCTTAATATATTGCTTATATTCTCTGTTTGCTGATTTAATCAAATATTCTTTAAATAGCTGGACATATTCTGTAAATTTATCTAATGTCTCTTCACCTAAGTATTGGTTAAACCCTTCAACAATTGATTGTATTTTTTGACCATTGATTGTAGCATTTCCATAAAACATAATAGCTACACTATGCTTCGATGATAGCTTAAAGATTTTTTGACCAGTTATATAATATTTTCGGGAGCTATAGTCTTGCATTGTTAGACTACTATCAGCAGCCAGAACTACTCCATAACCATTTGTTATTCCTAATTCCGCAGTCATAGTCTAACCCCCTATTTGCCAATTAACGCTATCCCTTAGAACTTCATTAAACAATCTATTTCTAGGAAATTGTGGATGCTTAGCACAATAACTCAATTGCTTTTCTATCAATTTTTGAGCATAATTTCTTGCCCAACGTGCATTAGATTTTTTATCATCTGGAATTTGATCATACAGATTAATCGCTACTGCTTTTACATATTTTTCATTAAACTCTATTTTGTTCTTCTTTAAAATGTTAACCACTATTTGAGCTACAACCTGGGGCTTATATGATTCAAAAATTATTTTATGTTGGAATCTGGAAGCCAATCCTGGATCAAATTTCAAAAATTCTTCCATTTCTTTAGTATATCCTGCAATAATTGCTATAAACTTTTCTCCGTCATTTTCTAGTCGAGGTACAAAAGCCTGAATAACTTGTTTTCCTTTGTCATAAGGATCCTCTTTATTATAAAGTTGATGAGCTTCATCAATGAAAAGTACTCCACCTAAAGCAGAATCTACTTTTTCATTGATTTTTCCACTTAAATCACCAACCCATTTACCTTCTAATTCATTACGTTTAGTTTCAATTACAGTTGTATTTTCTAAAATACCTAGTGCATAGAATAAACGTGCAACTATTCTAGCAACCGTCGTTTTACCAGTTCCAGGTGGTCCTTCAAAAATCATATGATGTCTTCTGGATAATTCCATATTTCCAATATTTGCCTGTGAAACTTCCACTGCCTCACAAATCTCATGAATTTGTTGCTTCACATTATCCAATCCTTGTAGACTATCTAATTCATCCAAGATTTGCTTAACTAGCTTAGGATTATATACACTTGTGGCATCCAAAATCGATTTTTTGTCAATTACATTCGACATTCTACTGTTTTTAGCAAAACTATTTAATATCTTTTTATTAAAACGTTCAACAACAAGCTTGGTCAAATGCTTGCTTTTTTGTACATATGACTTTAATACATTTCCATATAAAATATCATCTTCTAAACTTAGGCCTTGATTATATAGGAGACTCTTGCCATAATTGATAGCTTCTTCAATTGTCAAATCTCTAATTACGAAATAATTAGTAAGATTGTTTTTCACTTCTTCTAAAGAATTTATATAGCTAATATTTTCTTCCGTATCTTCTAACAAGATTATTTTTTGACTATCAGATTTTTCAAGTATTCCCATTACATAGTTTTTATAATCGATCTTATATCCACGTCTATCTTCAGGTAAATCTCCACCAAAGGCAGACTTAGCATCTTGAATTATTATAAATGCATTATTTTCTACACTTTCCAGATATTCATACTGATCAGGAATAATATAAGTTTTATCACCAAAACTAGGGTTGAGTACCTTAATGAGTTTATATAAGATGTCTAAAAAGACTTCTGATTGTTCTTTTCCATTAGAAACTAAACAAATATTTATATCTATACTTTGAGAAACACTACTATTGCTAAACTTATGAATTACCTTATTTAAATAATCAATAACTTCATCTCTCAAATTATTATCGGAATATTCATTATTAAAAGCCTCTATATATTTTGTCGTATATGGGTATATACTGCAGAATATTCTTTGTTTTTCCGTCATTTTTTCCATTAATTGTTCACCCCTAACTCTTTTTCTATTACTATCGGTTCATCTAATAAAGAAAATTTTACTAGCTTTACTTTATTTGCTTGTAAATCTTCCCCTACCTGTGCTATTTCTAGCTGGCGATGTATCCCATATACATTGAATAAAAAATCACTGATATCATCTAAACTCTTATTTCTTAAAATTTCTTGTGAGATATTATATTCATTTTGAGCAATTTCAGATAATGAACTTGTGGCTTGTAATAGATTAGGATTATTTCTATTATTCAAATTCCAGTAAAAATCATCCATAAAAGTTTGAGAAATGCCACCAATCATAATTTCAGTTGCTTCAGATTTTTCAAGATTGATAATACCCTTACCTATCTGTTGAACACTAACTAATAATTTATTATTTTCTGTTACTCCATATAATCTATAACTTGTTGCACTAATACTGGTTTCGTCATTGCCCACACCTACAAGACAAATTCCCATATAATCCTGCAAATTCTTTCTAGGATATAAATAGGCGTCCTTAACAATTTCTACTAATTTATTAAAACTTTCCTGATTAATGGAGATTTGATTTTGATTTAAAAAGTTAATTAGTTCATTAATCAAAATTGGAGTAGTTTCTTCATTTACTTGTTTATCAATTGATAACGTGCCATATACTCGGTTAATATTTTCTACCAAACTTTGTATTCCGCCATTTAAGGTTAGGTTATTTAAAGCTGTCCAGATTATTCTTTGAATATAGATATCTTTTCTATAGTTATCTTTTAAACTTCTTAGATATTCTTCAAATCTAAGTGTACATTCTTTAAACGTGGCTATTGGTTGGTTAACTCTCATCTGAAATCCTTTTATCAGACTGTCCCAAACTAATCCATCTAATTCATATTTTCCAAAAGAAACTAAGTATATTTTGGCTTCTTTGTTTAATTGAATTATTTTATGTTCAGCTTTATTTCGTTTAGTATCAATATTATCAACTATAATAACTGCCCCTTCATCTTTAGTAACAATTGTTGAATACGCCATAATTATCACATCCTGTCCATATAAAAAAGCATAAAACTAGATAAGAAAACCCCATCTAATTTTATGCTTTACTTATTATTCGATTTTCTTATCAGATAACTTAGAGTAAACTCTTCATTTTTATATAATTTCAGCATCTTATTAATGCTGATTAACTGTACTAACCTAGTTCAAATTCTACTCTTGATAAGAAAATTTTGTCAATATTTCCAGAGAATTTTATGTCCGTTTGACTTTCTTCCCCATCATATAAGTTGTTATCCAAATGACTAAGATTATTGAAATCGATGAGAATAAAACTTCCATTGATTCTGCTACAAATATTTTGGAATTTAAGTAATATCCAAATGTCGCATCTAATTTATATAGCAAGATGAACAATGCTAAATCTCCACCAAACATTCCAAAAAATAAAGTATTAAATGTCATACCCATAATTTGTAATCCTATATTTCGTCCACTTGTGTATAAAGCCGGCAACGTTATGTCTGGTTGTTGTTCAATTATTTCATCTAAACCACTTGCAATAGCAATCGCAGCTTCTGCAATTGCTCCTAAAGTACTCAAGATCATAGTTGAAATTACGATACTTTCAAAATTTACTCCGATTAATAAATTAAAAGCTTCTATTTCTTCAGATTGTTCCGGACTAAAGCCTTGAATTCCAACTAGTTTAATGAAAGGAACCATAACTACAACAACTATCGCTAATGAAATCAAAGTAGCTTCAAAAGCAATATTAGTGGTTTTTTCATCGCTATTTCCCATATAAATAGTAACAGCTAAAATCGCTATTCCCGCAAAAATAGTTGTCCATAAAGCTGGTACCCCAATTGAAATAAAAATTACCGTCAAAAACAAAAGTATGAAGTTTAGCGCTACACTTGAAAAAGAAGACAAACCTCTTTTTCCACCAACTATCCACATTAGTATAAATAAAATTATTGTTAGTAGTGTGATTGTACTCATTTGTTATCACCACCCAATACTAATGAACTCAGTAAACTAGCTGAAGGAATAACTAACGTAATCCCTATTCCACTAATTAAACTTTGAATAATTCCCAATGACATTGTCCATTCAAATGTATATGCAATTGAATTTCCAGTCCTGAAGAATAAGACTGCCATTGTTACTGTTTCAGCAAAAAAGATTAATAACAAAACATTTACCAAAGGTCCCATTATTGATTTTCCAACATTTTGTCCTGAAATAAATAATTGTTTTCTAGAAATTTCAGGTTGAGTACGTTTCATTTCAAACAATGTTGATACAATATCCGTTGCTGCATCCATAACAGCTCCTAGTAATCCAATTACAGTCGCTGCTAAAAATAATTGTTTTGGTGACTGAGTAGCAAAGTCTAGAGCCTCATAATGAACTCCTTTATCGTTAGTCACTTGCATCGCCACAACTCCAATTATCATCGCTAAAGTTGTTCCGATAAATATTGAACTAAATGTTACTAGACATTGCCAATTAAAACCAATTACTAACACCAAAGATAAAGCCAGAAAAATTACCGCAACTGTTGCGAATATCCAGAAGAAATTATTAATATTCCATTTAACATCTAGTTGTACACATAGCAAGAAAATTATGAAATTCAAAATGACACTAATTAACGAAGTAAATCCTCTAATTTGTGTGACTAAGAATAGTAACACTACTACCGCCCAACACAGCATTATTAAATAAACATCTCGTTTATAATTATTTATCATTGCCATTACTTTGCCATTTGAATTCTCAAACTTCACAAAAACTTTTTGCCCTCGATAAAATCTTTGATCATACCCTCCTGATTTAGAAAAAGTATTTTTAGCAGTTAATACTTCTCCTTTTCTATGACCGTTGAGAACTTTTACTTTTAAAGTTTGTTCCGTCGTCATATCCTTATTTTTATATGTATCTTCTGTTTTAGTTGCCTTTGAATTTGTTACACTCACAATTTGAGCGACTGGATCTTTATATAAAAAAGCATCATTATCAACTAAAAAATAGATAAGAATACCACTTAAAATTATTAATAGCCATTCTATTAAATATTTTTTCTTTACTCTCATCAACTCTACACCTCTCAATCTTTACTAACGTACCACTTTTTATTTCTCAGAAAAAGAATCTGAATTAAACTTTACTAAGTCTTTGAATTTGCTACAATTAGTATATCATTGATATCGAGGTGTATTACATGAACACTGAAAAAGCTGTTTTAAATTATTTTATCCAAAATCTAAGAAATTATACATCTGGAGAAGAATTATCCAATCAACTAAATATTTCTCGAACAGCAGTCTGGAAAGCTGTTAAACAATTAAAAGAACAAGGCTATGAAATTTCCAGTAAAACAAGAAAAGGATATTGTCTAGTTGATAATGGAGTATTGAATACTGCGTTTATTAACAAATATTTACATACTGATAATCTTGATCTGCATGTTTATGAAACTATCGGTTCAACTAACTCTGAAGCTAAAAATATCAGTAGTCAACGTCATTCTACTGAGCCACTGGTAATTATTAGTGACCAACAAACGGCAGGTTACGGACGCTATGGCAGAAAATTCGAATCACCTAAGAATACCGGTATTTATATGAGCATCTTGCTTGAAAATCAACATCAAAATGATTTAAATCCTGGTTTGTTGACTACTGCTGTCGCTATTGCGGTTAGTCGTACTATCAAAAAGTTATTCCACAAAGATACAGAAATTAAATGGGTTAATGATGTATTACTTGACGGTAAGAAAATTTGTGGCATTTTAACTGAGGGTGTTGCTAACCTTGAAACGCAAAGTATCTCACAAGTTATTATCGGAATTGGTATAAACTATACCACTCCCCTAGAAGTATTCCCTGCTGAACTTAGGGAAAGAGTTGGTTCACTTAAAGAATTAGCTGAAAAGTACCATGTATCCAGAAATATGTTTATTGCATGTTGTCTGGATGAATTTTTCGCTATTTATCGTAACTATACTTCTGCTGATTTTATGGATGAATATCGTAAATTATCTGTTGTTATCGGTAAAGAAGTTCGCATTAAACAAGGAAATAAAATAATAACTGGTGTAGTTTCTACCATTGATGATTTAGGAAGAATTGTCCTTACTGATGGACAAATTTTCAGTTCCGGTGAAGTCACCAAAATTAGATATTAAGAAAAAAACCTGGAATTTTCATTCCAGGCTTTTTTGTCAATTTAGTATTTTATAATTCAAATGGTTTGTCAATTTCAGCTGTAAATTTCATATTTTCAGGAACGTCTTTCCAAAAATCATTTACATCTTGCTTAATTGGTGGAAACGTATTGAAGTGATATGGAATAACTTTTTTAGCATCAATTAATGAAGTAGCATAAGCAGCATCGTCAGGTCCCATTGTATAATAATCGCCAATTGGTAAGAATGCCAAGTCAATTTGTTGCTTACGTCCAACTAGCTTCATATCACTGAATAAACCAGTATCTCCAGCGATATAAATTAATTTTCCTTCAATTGTTAAAGCTAAACCAGTTGCCATACCCAATGGCACATTAGCAGTTGTATGCCAAGCTGGAATGATCTTAACATCGCCCCAATCAAAATGCACTGTTCCACCATAATTAGGACCTTCAACTTTGAAACCTTTTTGTGCGTAATCATTAGCCAGATCCATCTCTGTTACAATTGTCGCACCTGATTTTTTAGCTAATTCTTCCGTATCTCCCACATGATCATGATGTCAACTGCCCCAGTCTAAAGACATGGGGCTTGTAGCTCACGACCTTACGGTCAGTGGTAATAACGCAACTTCGTTGCTCCCACACTATACGTGGCTACATCATTGGGTGGTTGGCGACACCCACTTAACTAACACGTTTACGCATTAGTTGTTAGTTCAAATTTAGGTTGTTCTTGTCCACTAATATACTGAGTTCCAAGTAATTGGATATTCATAGCGCCAATACGGTCATCATTAGAACAATAACCACAATTAGTACAGTGATACTCATGTTTTTCATGATGGCGATTATCTTTTTTGATAATTCCGCATTTAGGACAACGTTGAGATGTATATTTAGCAGAAACTTCAACCACTTCACTATTGTGTAAGTGTGCTTTATAAGTTAGAAATTGTTCTAATTGATAAAAAGCCCATAATTTATTTTGATTACGCAAAGCTTTAGATAAATCAGTACGTTCAAAAGAAACACCGTTAAGGTTTTCTAATACAAACAAAGTATTGGCACCATATTTTTGGACAAGTGTCTTAGATAAGCAATGATTAACATCACTTATCCAACGGTTCTCTCGTCCAGATAATTTCTTTAAACGTCTTTTAGCTGACTTAGTTCCTTTAGCTTGCAAGGTAGCACGAAGTTTTTGATATTTAGCACGTTTACGCATAATTGCTTGACCGTCAAAAAAAGCAGTCTTGCCTTGTTCATCATAACTAGTAGCTAAAAAGCGTAATCCACGGTCAAGACCGACAACGTGTTTTACGGTTTGTTTATCAAAATCAGCGACTTCTTTAGTGGCTGAAATATGTAAATACCATTTGCCACTGGATTTAAGTAATTTAGCTAAGCCAAATTTCCAAGTACCGTCAAGGTACTGATTGAATCCACGACAAATAGGCTCGACTTTAACACGACCATCAAGGGTGTTAATGGATAATTGACCGCTACTTAAATAAGACCAATCACGATTACGTTGAAGATCTACTTGTGGACGATTAAAAGAAATTGGTTTATGTAACCAATTTAGATCACGTACTTCACGGTACCACTCACCAGTATTTTGGTCTTGATATTTATAAGGTCTACGTGCCATTTGAGTTTTGACAGTTTTATAGCGTGCAATAACACTTCTAATACAAGAAATAGTCATTTGTGACTTAAGATTAAATTTTTCTCTAATAGTGTTATAGATTACTTTTTGAACTTCATTTTTATTCAATAGGAAATTATTATTAAATAAATATTCAGAAACGTAATTGCAAGCTAAGCGATACTGTTCCATTGTTTTAGAAAATTTCATACCAACATTTGGTTCTAAAATGTTCAATTTAACTTTAATATTAACTGTTTGTTCCATATTTTTCTCACCACCTTTCACAGTTATATTATAACATGCAAAAGCTGAGAAAAATATAATAAAAATTAAGAAAGGAGGCGGCGAGAGTCGACTTTAACAAGTCGAGGGCTATTCCTCCAGTGATTAAAACCACTGGCTTCTCGCCCAAACATCAGTGAATGAGTTAATAAAATATAGTCTGGATTGAAATCTTCTGGTCTAGTCTTAGTAAATGGATTTCCTGTGATAAAAGGATCAATTAAGATTTGCTTTCCATCAACTTGAATTTCGATAAAAGCATGTCCATGCCAAGTAATTTTCATATTATCACCTCAAAACTATTATAAGAAAAAAAGTCATGCCCTTCCAACAGAAAAGCACGACTCTGTATTTTCTTAATATAATTTTTCCACTTGTTCTTGAACTGAATCTAATGCCAAGAATTCATCGTAAGTAGTGTCAAAACGATCAACAATTCCTTTAGGACCTACTTCAATGATATGATTTGCGATTGTTTGAATGTACTCATGGTCATGAGATGTAAAGATAATCGAACCTTTGAAATCAATCATGGAATCATTAAGTGAAGTGATTGATTCTAAGTCTAAATGGTTAGTTGGATCATCCATCAATAGCACATTAGCACGCTCTAACATCATTTTAGCTAGAATACAACGAACCTTTTCGCCACCAGATAACACTTTGATTTGCTTATCAATATCATCGCCTGAGAATAACATTTTACCTAAGAATCCACGTAAGAAAGTATTATCATTTTGCTCTTTAGTAGCGAATTGACGCAACCAATCTAAAATACTTAATTCATCATTATCGAAACTAGCATTCAAGTCTTTTGACATGTAACTTTGACTTGTTGTTTGTCCCCAAGTTACAGTACCTTCATCAGGTTTAATTTCACCTGCTAAGATTTGCATTAAAGTTGTGGTTGCTAAGTCATTACGTGATAATAAAGCTACTTTTTCGCCAGGACGAATAATAAAACTTACATTATCAAGAATTTTTTCGCCATCAATAGTATGGCTAATATTTTCAACCTTAACTAAATCATTTCCTAGTTCACGTTCCATTTCAAATTTAATAAATGGATACTTTCTTGACGATGGTTTAATATCATCCAACGTAATTTTTTCTAATTGTTTCTTACGTGATGTAGCTTGCTTAGATTTAGAAGCATTTGCAGAGAAACGAGCAATAAACTCTTGCAATTCTTTAATTTTTTCTTCCTTTTTAGCATTGGCATTTGCTTGAAGTTTAGCAGCTAACTGACTAGATTCTAACCAGAAGTCATAGTTACCAACATATAACTTAATCTTGCCATAGTCCACATCACACATATGTGTACATACTTGGTTCAAGAAATGACGGTCGTGGGATACCACAATTACGATATTTTGATAATCTGCTAAAAAGTCTTCTAGCCATGAAATTGTATGTACATCTAAACCGTTTGTTGGTTCGTCTAATAATAAAATATCAGGTTCACCAAATAAAGCCTGTGCTAATAAAACTTTAACCTTATCACTTTCAGGTAATTCGCTCATCTTAGCATCATGCAAGGATTCTGGTATGCCTAAAGATTGTAGAAGTTGTGATGCTTCTGCTTCTGCATTCCAACCATCCATCTCTGCAAATTCAGCTTCAAGTTCTGCAGCCTTAATCCCATCTTCTTCAGAGAAGTCAGGCTTAGCATAAATCGCATCTTTCTCTTTCATAATTTGATAGAGCTTTTTATGACCTTGAATGACAGTTTCCATTACTGTGAATTCTTCAAAACCAAAGTGGTCTTGGTTCAAGCTTGAAATACGTTCATTACTACCAATTGAAATATTTCCAGTTGTTGGTTCTAACTTTCCTTCAAGTAACTTTAAGAAAGTAGACTTTCCAGCACCATTAGCACCAATAATACCGTAACAGTTTCCTGGAGTAAATTTCAAATTAACATCATCATAGAGTAAACGTCCAGAAAAGTTTAAACTTAAATCACTTACAGTAATCAAATAAATTTCCTCGTTTCATTAAAAGTAATAAGTTCAATTTAGCATAATTCTATTGTTAAAAACAAGCTAAATTATTAATTTTTTAAATTTGCCATAACTTTTGTCGCTATTTTCAATACTTTTAGATGTGAATCAATTCCAAAATCTCGTTCATCATAATTATCAACATCTTTCAGTGAATCAGCTGTGAATAAAATCTGGGCAAAATCCACATTTCTAAACTGTGAACATGCGGCTAAAGCAGCACATTCCATCTCGACTGTAGCGACTCCTTGTTTACGATAATGATTGACCAACTCTATAGTTTCCCTGTAAAATCCATCGGTTGTCCATGTTGTAACTTCATGAATTCGATAATTAAAATCTTGTAGTATTTGTTCTACTTGCTGTACAAACTTTGAATCTAATTCAATACTTTCACTAGCTGGTAGATAATGCAACGATGTCCCTTCATCTCTAATTGCTTTTGTTGGAATAACAAACTCATTTTCTTCAAAATCTTCTAGTGAACCACAAGAACCAACAGCTAATATCTGTTTTACTCCATAACCAATTAGCCAATCTAATAGTTGCGTAGCTGCTGGTGCCCCAAGTGGAGCTTGGCATAATCCTATTTTTTGTCCTTCATAATTAATTTCATAGACATTAGGATTAAAGGAAATTGTCTCCATGCTCCCTACAATTCGATAAGAATATCTTGCTAAAAATTTATCAATATTTTCTTTAGTTACAAAAGCATAAATTAATTTTTTTGGCAGCTTATAATTCAAACTCTCATGGTTTGGATTGATTACTGCGTCCTGTGGATAATCATGTATAAATAATGGCAATTTTTGATAGTCCATTCTATCATCTCATTTCAAAATTAATTTACACAATATTAGCATATCAGTATCACCCTCACAAGTTTAGAATATAGAAATTTTTGACAATAATGGTACAATTATAGTGTGAAATCATTTACATAATCTGTAAGGAAGTGATCTTATGAGTGAAAATGTATTTTTCAATCCTGGACAATCAATCTCTAGTTCTTATGATTTCGACAAGGCTTATACTGCTGCTAAAATCTATCATAAAAAAGCTGACAACCCTGCTCTGATTGTTCAAGAAAAAGATGGTCAACCTTATGTTATCTTTGATGAAACTAAGGCTCTACAACAAGAAGCAGCTGAAAGTAAAAAGTATTCTGTAATTAAACGTGTTTCCCATGATAAGGAGTGATTATTTTGGCAAAAATTCCTAACTATACTTTAAATGATGGTAATCAAATTCCTGTACTTGGATTTGGTACTTATAAATTGAATGGTGCTACAGGAGTTAACGCTATTAACAGTGCTTTAAATAATGGGTATTCATTATTAGACTCTGCTTTTAATTATGAAAATGAAGGTACAGTCGGTGAAGCAATCAAACGTTCATCTTTTAAGCGTGAAGATATCTTTGTAACCTCTAAACTTCCGGGAAGACATCAAGTATACGAAGAAGCTATCCCTACTATTCAAGAATCACTTTATCGTGCAGGCTTAGATTATTATGATCTATATCTCATCCATTGGCCTAATCCTAAAGAAGATCATTATGTTGAAGCATGGCAAGCTTTAATTGATGCACAAAAATTCGGTCTTGTTCGTTCAATTGGGGTCTGCAACTTCTTACCTGAACATCTTGATCGTTTAGCTAATGAAACAGGTGTGATGCCAGCTGTAAACCAAATTGAATTACATCCATATTGGTCTCAAGCTGTTCAAAGAGAATATGATAAAGAACATGGTATTTTCACACAAGCTTGGAGCCCACTAGGTAGAGCTAATTCAGTATTACAAGATCCTGTAATCGTTGAAATTGCCAAGAAGCATCATAAATCTGTTGCTCAAGTAATTTTACGTTGGGAATTCCAATTAGGTGTAGGTATTATTCCTAAAGCTAACTCTACAAAACACCAATTATCCAATTTGGATATTTTTGATTTTGAATTATCAGCTGATGAAGTCGCAGCTATTACTAATTTGGATAAACCTAATGGCAGAACTAAGAATCAAGATCCTGCTGTTTACCAAGAATTTTAAAATTAGGATCCGAATAAAAAGGCATCTAAAAAATAATAGATGCTTTTTTATTATACGAATTTGTCTAATTTACGTTTTAGACACAGGACCAATTTTTTAATTTCTGCAATTTCTATAGTTTTTGCGTCAATTTTCAAATTGGTCCTATGTCCAGATTTAACATTTTGACTTTTTTAGAATTTTTTAGCACATACTATCCATTTAACTTCTCCATTTTTCCAAGATGTTAATTTTTCAATCTCTTGATATCCTAATTTATGTGCCATTTTCAAACTATTAACATTATTAGCTTTAATTAACATTTTTAAGGTATTTATCTTTGTTTTTGATTTAGAGTACTTTTCAATCTTACTTATAACTGCACCTGCAACTCCTTTTCCCTGATACTCTTCACTTAGCCAAAGTCCAACCTCACCCATTTTGCCATCTGGTGATATATCGCTAATATCTGCCATTCCAATAACTTTTTCATTCAGTAAAATTACAAAAGTTATTGTTGCTTCTTTACGTTTAGTGTGGATAATTTTTTGAATATATGTATGCATCTCATCTTCATTGTGAATATCTCTTATCCACTCAATCCATTTTTCCAAATTATTACGATTATCCACAATCAATTGATATAATTCTCCACTATCAGCTTCAGTTATCAACCTAATTCTTACGTTATCCACCTAAATTCCCCCTTTTTGTGTAAAAAATAAGCCAGCTACATAAAGTAACTGACTTATCAACATGTTTATTATTAATCTTCCTTGTGGAAACGATTCTTGAACAATGGACTAACTGGCTTATGTTCATGAATACGTTTAATAGCGTCACCAATAAGTGGACCTACAGAAACTTGAACAACTTTGTCAATCTTCTTGTCTTCAGGAAGGTTGATAGAGTCTGTAATAACCATTTCCTTAATTGGAGATTTTTCAATACGTTCAATGGCTGGACCTGAGAATACAGGGTGTGTAGCACAAACATATACTTCTACTGCACCAGCATCTTTCAATGCTTGAGCTGCTAAAGTAATTGTTCCAGCTGTATCAATCATATCATCAATTAAGATACAACGTTTACCATCAACAGAACCAATAATGTTCATAACTTCAGCTACATTAGCCTTAGGACGACGCTTATCAATAATAGCGATTGGTGCTTTCAAGAATTCTGCTAATTTTCTAGCACGTGTAACACCACCATGGTCAGGAGAAACAACAACTGCGTCTTTTTCCAAACCATTAGTTAAGAAGTAATCAGCCAATAATGGTGCACCCATTAAGTGGTCAACAGGGATGTCAAAGAATCCTTGAATTTGAGCAGCATGTAAATCAAGAGCTACCACACGAGTTGCACCAGCTTTTTCTAACATATCTGCAACTAATTTAGCTGTAATTGGTTCACGTGAACGAACCTTACGATCTTGACGTGCATATCCATAGTAAGGAATTACAACGTTGATAGTTGCTGCACTAGCACGACGAAGAGCATCAATCATAATTAATAGTTCCATTAAATTATCATTAACAGGAGCAGATGTTGATTGAACGATAAATACTTCATCGCCACGAATACTTTCTTCAATGTTGATACGGATTTCACCATCACTGAAACGATCAACAGAGATTTTTCCCAAAGGTACCCCAACAGCTTCAGCAATTTTTTCTGCTAAAGGCTTATTTGAATTTAAAGCAAAAATTTTAAGCTTTGGATCAGAATATTGTCCAGACATAACGGCCTCCAATTATTTATACCTATTATTTTACCTACTACAATAGTACGTCAAAATATAGTCTAAAATCAAGCAAATTTAGTTTTTTCTTACTCTTCTTTAGCTTTTTCTTCAGCAATACGTGCAGCTTCAGCTACTGGATAACGGTCAAAATAACCTTTTTTGTTAACTTGACGTCCACGAGCAATTCCCATATCATGTGCATCAATATCATCTGTAATTGTTGAACCTGCTGCTACATAAGCATGATCAGCAATATTTACAGGTGCGATAATATTTGAAGCACTACCAATGAAGGAGTAATCTCCAACTGTTGTATGGTGCTTGTTAATTCCATCGTAGTTAACAAATACTGTGCCACAACCAACATTAATATCTCTACCTAATGTTGCATCGCCAACATATGTTAAATGACCAACTTTAGTATTCTTTCCAATTGTAGCTTTCTTAACTTCTACAAAGTTTCCGATATGAGCATTTTCGCCAATTTCAGCTTTAGGACGTAAATGACTGTATGGACCAATGTTAGAATTCTTATGCATTACAGCATCTTCAATATAAGAACTTGTAACCTTTACGCCATCTTCAATTACACTGTCTATAATTTCAGAATGAGCACCAATATAGCAATCAGCACCAATTTCTGTCTTACCTTTTAATTGTACTCCAGGCTCGATAACTGTATCTGACCCTACTTTTACATCGATATCAATATAAGTTGTATCAGGATCAATTAAAGTTACACCTTGACGCATTAGGTTTTCATTAATACGACGACGCATTACTTTGGTTGCATTAGATAAAGCAATACGATCGTTAACACCCATTGATTCTTCAAAGTTCTTCATTTGGTAAGCAGCAACAACTTTACCTTGTTTTTGGAAAATTTCCATTACATCTGGAAGGTAATATTCACCTTGTGCATTATCATTTTTAATTTGATGTAATGCCGCAAATAATTCTTTATTATCAAAACAATACACACCAGTATTGATTTCTTTTACTGCAGCTTCCTCAGCTGTTGCATCTTTTTGTTCAACAATTTTTTCCACAATTCCAATTTCATTACGGATGATACGACCATAGCCAAATGGATTTTCAGCATGAGCTGTTAAAACTGTAGCTACCGCACCTTTAGATTTGTGATATTCAAATAATTCTTCAAATGTCTTTGCTGTGAAAAGAGGTGTATCTCCACAAGCAATTAAAGTCATACCATCTTTATCACCGAGTAATTTTTCAGCTTGTAAAACAGCATGTCCTGTTCCTAATTGTTCTGCTTGTAAAGCGTATTTTGTACGATCACCTAAAGTCTTTTCAACCATTTCAGCACCGTGACCTACAACTGTCACAATTTCATCCATGTTATTCTTTTCAATTTCAGTTAATACATGATCTACCATTGGCTTTCCACATACTGGATGTAGTACTTTATATAGCTTTGATTTCATGCGTGTTCCTTGACCAGCAGCCAAGATGATAGCATATTTAGAAGTCATAATATTTCTCCTTGTCAAATTAATATTTACTACTGTATCATACTCTATTTTTACCACTGATAACAAGGTTTGAAACTGAAGTCAAAATAAATCTTAATCAAGATTAGATTTCGTTCTTAGTATTCTCTTTAATTTCTAACAATTATGCTAAATTCTTAGATTTTTTCCCTAAGAAAAGTAGTACAACGATAACGATGATGTTAACTACAATTCCACTAATTAGAAAGACTGTTGGATAATCAATTTTAGCGAATAAAGTACTGTAAATCAGCACTCCAACTGGTGTGAGAAGTTGTGCTAATGTATACAAGAATGTCATAACTTTTCCTAAATTTTCTTTAGGAATTACTTCTTGAACATAGGTAAATAATGGAGGATCGGATAATGCAGTTGAAATTCCTAAAATTAGTTCAAATACGATGAAGATTATCAAAGTCTCATGTTTAAAGAATGATAATGAGATCCCTAAGATCAATAACGCTACCGCAAAAGAAGAATATAGTCTTATAATAAATCTAGTAATATTCTTTATATTAATTGCAGCTATTACTGCTCCTCCTAGAACTACTCCAATAGAATACAAACTTTGAATATCTCCACTGACTACTGAACTATATTTCAAAACATGAATAACAACATATGGAACACCAATCGTTAATGAAGTTACTGCTAAATTCAAAAGCATAGCTATCATTGTTAATCTAGTTAATTCCATATTACCTTGTAAAATTTCAATTAACTTTCTACCCGTTTCATGTGCTTTTTCTTCATTTCTATGAGCTTTAAATTTAGTTATTACTGTCAAAAAGATAGTCAAAATTTCAGTTATAATTTCAATTAAAATTATGTATTCAAATGCGATTTTCCCGTAAATATACCCTGCTAATGGTAGTGCAGCAATACCTGCAATCGCAACCCCTGTCGTTTGAATCGCATTTAGCTTCTGCAAGTAATCTTTAGAAACTATGTCTGGAGTTGATGAAAGATATGAAATTGAGAAAAATCTAGCACAAATATTACTAATACTTACAAATACTACTGATACAACCAATAGATTAGTTTTCACTGTTAGTGGGTAAATAATTAGGAAAATTGCCAAGCAAATTACCAAAGCTATCTCTGCTACAATCGCGACATTTTTGCGTGGATATTTATCTACAACTTTACTAATAATTGGCGATAAAATTAGGCCAATAATTGGTCCGATAAATATATTCACTCCATAACCTAAAGCTGAACCTGTTATTTCTAATAGCTTTAATGACAAAGCATAAGTAAATATCGCTGCACCTAACGCATTAATGATTGTTGTCGTTCCAGCTTTTAGTAACTGAAATAAATTAGATCTTTTATCCCCCATACAATCCGCCCTCCACATATTATAATTAATTTATAATTATTTTATCATTTTTTTCGGAAAGTTTCATTAAAAAAATAAATTATTTACTAAGTACACATGTACCGTAAATAATTCATTCCTATCTTTTATATTTTAATCTTCTTTTTTGCCAAAGACTTTTTCTAAATAATTTCCTGGACTTACGTGAATAGTTTTATCAATTGTATTAACACTATCAACTTTTAATAATGATGTGTAATCTTCAACCATTCGACGACCATCAAATGCACCTTCTGCAAAAACAGTAATTCCCACAAGTTCAGATTCAAATTCTTCAATCATGGACTTCATACCGTTAACAGTACCGCCGCCCTTCATGAAATCATCTACTACTAATACATGAGAACCACGTTTCAAACTACGCTTGGATAATTCCATTTTTTCAATGCGTTCACTAGACCCAGATACATAATTTACTGATACTGTAGAACCTTCAGTAATCTTAGAATCACGACGCACAATTACGAATGGAACATTTAAATATGAAGCTACACTTTGTGCAATTGGAACACCTTTAGTAGCTACTGTCATTACTGCATCAATTTGCTTATTTATATATTGACGTGCAATCACACGACCAACGTGTCTCAAAACGTCTGGTCTGCCAAGTAAGTCAGATAAATATACGTATCCCCCAGGTAATAATCTATCTTGGTGTGAAAGTTGTTCAGTCATATCTTCGATAAATGCACGTGCTTCATCTTCATCAATAGATGGGATAAAAATAGCTCCCCCTGTAGCACCTGGTATTGTTTCTAAAATTCCTATACCTCTTAACTTAACAGTACGTTTTATAATAGCCAAGTCTTCACTGATTGATGATTTAGCAGATTCATAACGTTCGGCAAAAAAAGTTAATGACACTAATGTATGTGGTCGTTCCATAAAATAACGCGTCATATCAATTAATCTGTCGCTTCGTCTTGTTTTCAAACTAATACCTCCTAAAATATCCATCATATTTCTATTTTATAATACTTAGATATTATACGTCATTTTACGGTATTTTCCTAGTTTTTTTATTATTTTTTATAATAAAGTTCGTTTTTTAATAAAATATAAATTTAGAGGTACTAATCTAAGAAAAAGATTAAGGCAATTTTATTTTATATCTTCAGCAATTAATTTAGAAATAAATTTTCCAATTTCAAAATATTTTTTAAACTATTGGCGATGCTTTCCTAATCTATCGTCAGTCATCCGTTCTTTTTTTAATGACGATTTGGATAAAGACTATACATATCTCTAACTTCAATGTCATTGTCCAAAGATTGAGCTAATGTTTTATTAACGGTTGAATTGTTCAAATTTGGATGAAATAAAAATACTGTAGTTTTCATTAAAAATCTCCTTACTCATCTTCCATAATCTTATATTCTGTAAAATAGCTTTTATGCTGCTTAATCTCTCCAGATTCATATAAACTTTATGTTCTAAACGTGCAATTGAACGATTAAGATTGTGTTGTTTTTCTTTTAGATTTGCCAGTTGCTCTTTCAATAAATCTTCACGTGCTTGTAACGTCGAATCGCCTTTCTGAATCATTTCAGCATAGTCAACTAATTTTTCAACAGGTACACCTGAATGACGCAAACAAGCTATCATTTCAATCCATTCTTGCACACTATCATCGTAATAACGATTTCCATTACTTTGACGTGGAACATTAGGTAGCAGTTCTATACATTCGTAATATCTTAGTGTATCTGGCGTAATATTATACTTTTCTGACACTTGGGTAATTGTTAAGTTCATATTCATCCCCCCTCCATTTTAATTATCAGAATATCACTTAGAGTTAGCTCAAAGTCAAATCACTTATTTTCAAGAAATATAAATAATTTCTTAAAAAGATTTCCCACCATTTAACAAAATAATTAGTTGTATTTATTCTTTATAGAATCGCATTCTCTTTACTTGTAATTTGTATAAAATTAACTTATGATAGGTTTAATATCAATAATTATGAGAAATGAGGTTTTAAAATGAGTCAAAAATTAAAAGTAGCAGTTATTGGTGCTACTGGTATGGTTGGACAAAGATTTATTGCGATTTTGGATAACCATCCCTGGTTTGAAGTTACAGAATTAGCAGCTAGCCCTCGTAGTGCTGGTAAAACTTACGAAGAAGCTCTTAACGGTCGCTGGCGTATGGAAACACCTATTCCTGAACGTGTTAAGGATATGGTTGTTTTAGATGCTAATGATGTAGAAAAAGTTACTTCTAATGTAGACTTTGTATTTTCAGCTGTCAGCATGTCTAAAGATGAAATTAAAGCACTTGAAGAAAGATATGCTAAAACTGAAACTCCTGTTGTTTCTAATAATAGTGCTCACCGTTGGACTCCAGATGTTCCTATGATTATCCCTGAAATTAATCCTGAACATACTGAAGTTATCAAATACCAACGTGAACGTTTAGGTACAAAACATGGCTTTATCGCAGTTAAACCAAATTGCTCTATCCAAAGCTACACACCAGCATTATCTGCTTGGAAGAAATTTGAACCTTATGAAGTAGTTGCTACTACATATCAAGCTATCTCTGGTGCCGGAAAGACTTTCAAAGAATGGCCAGAAATGGAAGGTAACATCATTCCATTTATTAGTGGAGAAGAAGAAAAATCAGAAAAAGAACCTCTTCGTATTTGGGGTCATGTAGATGCTGAAAGTAAGTCTATTGTCCCAGCTGATGATACAGTTATTACTACTCAATGTGTTCGTGTACCAGTGCTTTACGGACATACTGCAGCTGCTTTTGTTAAATTCAGAAAACCTGCTACTAAGGAAGAATTAATTAAAGCACTTGAAGATTATCGTGGTGTTCCACAAGAATTAGAACTTCCTAGTGCTCCTAAACAATTCATTCGTTATATGACTGAAGATGACCGTCCTCAAGTTGCATTAGATGTAAACTACGAAAATGGTATGGGTGTTTCTATCGGTCGTTTACGTGAAGATAAAGTATATGACTGGAAATTCATTGGTCTATCACACAACACTGCTCGTGGTGCTGCTGGTGGCGCTGTTGAATGTGCTGAATTATTAAAGGCTCAAGGTTATATCACTAAAAAATAAGCAAAATAAAGAAGCTTTGATTTTACGAATTTTTTCTCGTAAATCAAAGCTTCTTTTTTATTTATTAATGATTATCTTTTTCTTCTTTACGTTTAATACCTAAACCTAAAAGACCTGCTAATCCTAGAGAGACTAAGCCCATAACCGAACTGTTATTTTCTTTCTTATCTCCAGTTTGTGGTAAAACTGTAGCTTTATTCACAGTTACTTTTTCAGCATTCACTTTTGAAGTTGAAGTCTTAACAGGAGTATCTGTTGTAGTCTTTTCTTCTTGTGGAACTGCTGGAGTTTCAGGTGTTGTTGGTACTTCTGGTTTGTTAGGTTCTGGTTGTGGAGTATTATTCTTTGTATATACATAAACAACTTGTTGGTCTCCTTCAACAACCTTACCTGTTGGATCTGAAGAACCTTCAGCCATATGACTAAATGTATAACCATCAAAGTCTTTTTCTGTAGTGAAGTAGTAACTACCTACATTACCATCTTTAACAACAGTTGTCTTTTCGCCACCTGGTAGTTCATTTCCATTTTCATCCACATATTTAACATATACGGAACCTTTCTTTTCTACCGGTGTTGTTGGTACTTCTGGGTCTTTTTCATATACGTAAACGATATGTTTGTCACCTTCGGTTACCTTACCATTTGCAGAATCGGATGTCTTATCCATTCCTACGAAGTGGTAGCCATCAAAGCTCTTTTCTTCTGTTGTG